>CANPIX010000004.1 GCA_947574215.1 uncultured Mycoplasmatota bacterium
GGACATCACTAGGAGTAGATGGAAATGTAACCATCAACTACAAGAATCCATCCTCCGTAGTTGCATCAACCACTGGAAACTATACAGGAATCTATGATATGAGTGGAGGGGCCTGGGAATATGTGATGGGAGTTATGTTAAATGAAGATAATACCACACCACTAAGTGGAAGAAATAGTACATATCATTCTGGATTTAATGGACCCTATAGTGAAGGTGGAGATAAAACGGATGGAATTGATTTTCCAGATTCAAGATATTATGATACTTATCAATATAGTACGGATTCTTTCACATACAATCGAAGAATCTTAGGAGATGCAACAGGAGAGATGGGACCATTTTCGAATGCCAAGTATGGAACCCAAACTAGACAAATCAGTTCCTGGTATAAAGATGAAGCTTATTATTTAAACACCGCTTCTCCTTGGTTTGGGCGCGGGGGAGATTTTACACGTGGTCTAGGTACAGGAGATTATACTTTTTCTCGTGGTCATGGTAGCGTAACTACCAACAATGGATTTAGAACCATTTTAGCCGTCAAATAAGATGTAAAACGACAAAATTTGATAACAAAGTAAATTTACAATTAGTAAAAGTAAGCGTATAATACATATTAGGTGAAGCCTATGTTTACGGATGCAACGTTAAAAAAATACAATATTTCTGAAAAAAATAAATATATTGGGAAGTTAGAAGTAAATGATAATTTAGTAATAACAGCTAAATTTATCCATCCTTTAGTTCGAGAAGCAGGAATAAAAAAAGTAATAAAAATAGGAGATCGTAATTACGAAAAATTAAATCAATATATCATTTCATGTTTAAAAGATTATTACAATCGTTTAATGAATACAACTTCGAGTACAGAACAAAACAGAATGCTAAAAACGTATAATCATCTCTATGATATGTGGAGAGATTTGCATAACCATAAAAAGGGAAACAATATTGTTGAAATGGACAAAACCTATGATTTATTTTCTTACGAACTTTATGTTTTGGGATATACAGAGTAAAAAAATATCATTTTTACTTTTTTTATGTTAAAATGCAGTTAGGTGAAAACATGATGGAAAATATAAAAGGCAAAATACGACAAACTATTTATAAAAATGAAAACGGTTTTTTTGTTGGAACGTTTCGAGTAAAAGAAGCTGGAAGTGAAAATCTACAAGAATTTGTAAACAAAACTATAACCATTAGTGGAACTATTTTCGACCCAAATGAAGAAGAAATTTATCTATTAGTAGGAGAATATTTAAAACATGAACGGTATGGCTATCAATTTAAAATTTTTAATTATGAAAAAGAAAAACCTACAAGTAGTGATGCTATAATAGAATTTTTAGCAAGTCCATTAATTAAAGGCTGTGGAGAGAAAACCGCGAGAAAAATTGTAGAAACATTAGGAGAAAATGCCATTGATTTAATAAAAGAAAACAAGGGAAATTTATTTTTAGTTACTGATATGACGGAAAAAAGAGCAAATAACATCTACACCTCTCTTCTCATGCATTCTTCAAATGATGATACAATAATCGAATTAAAATCTTTTGGTTTTTCGATTGGAGAAGCAACAAAAATAATAAAAAAATTTAAAGAAAACGCGAGAATTTACTTGCACGAAAACTTGTATTGTTTTAAGAAAATTATTGATTTTAATAAATTGGATGCAATTTATAAAAAGAATTTTGAGGCGACTAGTAAGATACGAACCAAAGAATGTATTCTAGAAACTATGAAAAAAATAAGTGAGACAACAGGAGATATTTATTATTTTCAAGAAGAAATTGAAAGTGCTTTAAAAAACTATTTTCAAATTCTTTTGGAAAAAGAGGAATTTACTAATTTTTTAGAAGAACTTTTTAAAGAAAATAACATTATAATAGAACACGAAAAGTACTATTTAAAAGAAAATTACATTATGGAGCAAGATATTGCTAAAAATTTGTTAAAAATCAGTAGTCTTCCGAAAAAAAATATAGATCACTTTGAAGAGACTATTCATACATTAGAAAACAATATTGGTGTTACATACAATCAAGAACAAAAAAATGCTATAAAAAATGCATTAGAAAATCGTATTTCTATTATTTCTGGAGGACCTGGAACTGGAAAAACGACAATTATTAACGCTATTACACGCCTTTATATCGATATCAATAGGCTTTCTCCAATAGATGTTCTTAGTACAGTTGCCCTTTTGGCTCCTACAGGAAGAGCCAGCAAAAAAATGGCTGAATCCACACATTTGCCAGCGATGACTATACATAGATACTTAAAATGGAACAAAGATACAAATGATTTTAATATCAACGAATATAACAAAAACAACCATACTTTAATCATTGTGGATGAAACGAGTATGATCGATACATTTTTATTCGACTCTCTATTAAAAGGAATCAATTCAAACATTCAATTGATATTAGTAGGAGATACGTTTCAACTTCCAAGCGTAGGAGCGGGTCTTATATTAAATGATTTAGTAGAATCTGGATTATTTTCTTACAATCCATTGGAAAAGATTTATCGTCAAAGTGAAAATTCTTACATAGCTGATTTAGCACGTGAAATAAAAGACCACAAGTTAAGTGAATCTTTTACAGAAAAAAAAGACGATTACAATTTCTTTTTAACAGATTCTAAAGAAATAAACAAAATGATTAAAGAAATATGTAAACGAAGTATAGAAAAAGGATTAAAAGTAGAAGATATTCAAGTTTTAGCGCCTATGTATAAAGGAGAAAATGGCATAGATAATTTAAATTTATCGTTGCAAGAATTGTTTAATCCAAAAAGAGAGAATCAAAAAGAATTAAAATTAGGGGATGTTACATTTCGAGAAAACGATAAAGTATTACAACTTGTAAATAATCCCGATTGTAATGTTTATAATGGAGATATTGGTTTCATAAAAAAATTGGATCTTAAATCAACAACGCGAAAAAAAGAAATAATTACTATTGATTTTGATGGCAATTATGTTGAATACACCAAAGAAGATCTTTATATGATAAAACACGCTTATGCTATAACTGTTCATAAGAGTCAAGGAAGTGAATTTCCGCACGTATTATTGCCAATAAGCAAAAATTATTATAAAATGCTTTACAATAAACTGATTTATACAGGGGTTTCTAGAGCCAAAAAAAGTTTAGTCCTTGTTGGTGAGAAAAATGCTTTTTTGATGGCAATGAATAATGATTACAGTACCTATCGAAAAACATCCTTAAAACACGTTTTATTGCATATTTTTTAAATTTCGTTTCATACTACAAATAAGGAGTGATTTTTATGAAAAGAATGATGATAGCAACAACGGTTGGTATGGCTTGTGGAGCAGGACTAGCTGCTTATGTATTAACCAATAAAAACACAAAGAAAAACGCGGATAAACTATTAAATACAATGATGGATGAAGCCAATCATATGATTAAAGCAAAAAATTAGAAGAGACACTCTTCTTTTTTATTTTCATTTTATTTCAGAAAATGGTATAATTTTCCTGGGTGGGTAAAACATGAAACGTAGTGAAATTGACAAAGAAAAATTAAGTCCTGGCATGCGCCAATATTATGATATAAAAGAAGAATATCCTAATGAGTTATTGTTTTTTCGTTTAGGAGATTTTTATGAACTTTTTTTTGAAGACGGAGAAATTGCTTCTCGTGAACTTGAGTTGACTTTAACTAGCAAAAACGCTGGATTAGAAGAAAGAGTTCCTATGTGTGGAGTTCCTTTTCATTCTGTAAAACCTTATATAGAAAAATTAGTAAATAAAGGATACAAAGTAGCCATTTGTGAGCAATTGGAAGAGCCTAAAAATACAAAAGGAATGGTACGTCGAGGTGTAGTTGAAGTTATTAGTAAAGGAACCATAGTGGATTCAGAACTTTTAAGTGAACACGAAAACAATTATATTGCTAGTATTTTAGATTTTTCTTTTACCTACGTTTTGTGTTATGCCGATATTTCAACAGGTAGCTTAAACATTATGAATGTAGAGCCAAAAAAAGAAAGCTTATTAAATGAACTTTTAAATTTAAAGGTTAAAGAAGTTGTTTTAAAAGATAATTTGGATTCAGAACTTATTAGTCTTTTAAAAGAGAATTATGGAATTGAAGTAACGATATCGGATCGATTTATGGAAAATGGTTATGAAAATTTAATAGAGAGTGTAGAAGACATTCGTTTTAAAGAAGGAATCAAACATTTACTTTACTATTTAGTAATTCGAGAATTAAAAGACGTTACACATATGAAAAACGTGAAAGTAATTCATAAAGAAGATTATTTGGAAATGGATGTTCATACAGTGCGAAATCTAGAATTAGTGGAAACGTTGCGCCTAAAAGAAAGAATGTATTCTTTAATTTGGCTATTAGATAAAACGAAAACAAGTATGGGGAGTCGAAAATTAAAAGAATTTTTAATGCATCCTTTAAAAAACAAAGAAAAAATAGAAGAACGATACGATAAAATTACAATTTTAAATAATGAGTTTATTTTAAAAGACCAATTAAGAGACGCATTGTATGAAGTTTATGATATTGAAAGACTTTGTGGAAAGTTAGCTTGTGGTAATTTAAACGCTCGGGATTTATTACAATTAAAAGCAAGTGTAAAAGTTTTACCAACGATTAAAGAAATTGTAGAAAAACTACACTTTGATTATAAAATAGAAGAACATAAATCTATATATGATTTATTAGAACAAGCCGTTTTTGAAAATCCACCGATTACTTTAAAAGAAGGTTTTTTAATTAAAGATGGTTATAACAATGAATTGGACGAATTAAAAAAAATTAGAAGTGGTGGTAAAAATTTTATTGCCGAATTCGAAGCCAAGTTAAAAGAAAATACAGGAATCAAAAACTTAAAAGTGGGGTACAACCGTGTATTCGGATATTTTATAGAAGTATCCAAAGGTCAAGTAAAAGAAGTTAACGAAAATTTAAAATGGGAAAGAAGACAAACTCTTGCCAATTGTGAACGATACATTTCACCAGAATTAAAAGAAAAAGAAGCTTTGATCCTAAATGCTGAGGAAAAAATTGTAGAATTGGAGTACAATTTATTTAATGAAATAAAAGAAAAAATAAAAACGCAATTGATTTCTTTAAAAGATACGGCGGAAATTCTAAGTGAACTGGATGCTATTGTTGCTCTTTCTGTTTGTGCTGAGGAATACAATTTAGTTAGACCAGAGTTAAATTTGAATCATACTATCGATATAAAAGAAGGATTTCATCCTGTTATCAAGAAAGTAGCGAACAATACCTATGTTCCAAACAATTGTGTAATGGAAAAGAACATAGCAACACTTTTAATAACAGGTCCTAATATGAGTGGTAAGTCTACTTTTATGCGCCAACTTGCAATTATCATTATTATGGCTCAAATAGGATCTTTTGTTCCAGCCAAAAGTGCCAACTTACCAATTATAGATAAAATATTTACAAGAATTGGTGCCAGTGATGATTTAGTAAGTGGTGAATCTACATTTATGGTAGAGATGAAAGAAGCGAAAAACGCTATTGTAAATGCTACCGAAAATAGTTTAATTCTTTTCGATGAACTTGGAAGAGGAACCGCTACATACGATGGAATGAGTCTTGCAAGAGCGATACTGGAATATGTTAATAAAAATATAAAATGTAAAACTTTATTCTCTACTCATTATCATGAATTGACCGTTTTAGAAAAAGAAATACCAAGCATTCGAAATATTCATGTTTCTGCACATGAAGAAAATGGTACTCTTACCTTTTTACATAAAATAAAAATGGGAGCCGTTGATAAATCGTATGGTATACACGTAGCAAAACTTGCTGGAATGCCTGAAGAATTGACAACAAGAGCAAATG
This sequence comes from uncultured Mycoplasmatota bacterium, assembly GCA_947574215.1. GTDB lineage: Bacteria > Bacillota_I > Bacilli_A > RF39 > UBA660 > MGBC108787. Next base: position 5,874 of record CANPIX010000004.1, read on the forward strand.
AAATATTAAGTCATTATGAAAGCAAAAAACAAGAACAAAATGATGACAAAGTACAATTGGAGATGGTGTTTGAAGAAACAAAAAAAGAAGATCCAATTAAAAAAATTTTAGATGATGTGGATCCTTTATATATGACACCAATGCAAGCGATTAACAAGTTGTACGAATTAAAAGAAATTATAAAAAATAATAATTAAATAGAAACTTTATTTAAATTTATAAAATTATTTTTTAAAGATAAAAATAAAGTGAAAAAAGGAGTCTTGAAAATGGAAACTAAATTATTATCTTATGTTGTTGAAGAATTTTTATACGATGTCGGTTTAAATGAAAACAAAAACGCTAGAAAAACACTGCGATATTTTCTAAATAGAAACATCAATATTCTTTTTGGAAAAGAAATTTTTTCTTCTTTTGAATTAAAAATAAGAAGAGGCGTTCAAAAAGAAGAAAACTATACAGGCAGTCAATTTGAATTTCGTCGCAGTAACTATTTGAAAATTATTTATGCTGAAAATACCTTTATTTTAGTATTTAATAAACAAGATGGAATTTTAAAACTTAGTAAATTAAATGAAATGGATGAATTTGTAATTCGATTTGATCAAGATAAAATTTGTAATAAAATTACATATTCTTCAAGTGAAGAAATTGTTACAGAGTATCAAAACGTTGGTATAGAAAAAGAAGCTTATTTTGATTATCAAAAAGTAAGATATAGGAATGGTCAGGAAGAAATTATTACAATCCCTTATCGACTAAGACCTATTTTTATTAAACAAAGTGTGTCTAGTCTTTTTACGGTTGAAGAATTGTGTGCTTCTAAAAATAAAAGTTCATCTTCTTTTTCTATTTCTTTAAAAGAATCTATTAAAAATTTTTTTTCTTTTTCAAATCAAAAAGATATTGTACAAATACCAAGTCAAGACAACTCCGTAGATTGTTATGATAATTTATTAGAGATTTACGCTATCTTAATAAAAGATGAAGATTCGAAAAAATTGGAGAGAAAAATTTAAAATTTCTAAACACCTAATTTTTTATTTTTTAGAAAAAAGCTTTTGGAATGAAATTTAGAGTTTATCTAGGCATTTTCTGGAACTTATGATATAATTTAACTGGTGGTTTTTATGGCATACAAAAGAAGCGAATTAAGAGAAAAGTGCATGATTATACTTTACCAATACGATGTGATGAAAAGTAATAAAATAAATATAGAGTTGGATGAAATTATCAAAGAAAATATGGAAATTGAGAATGAATTTGTCAAAGATATTGTTTATGGAGTTGTCACGCATTTAGAAGAATTGGATTCTTTGGCCAATTCCCATATAAAAGATTGGACCATTGACAGGCTGGATAAAACAGGATCTTCAATTTTACGAATTGCATTGTTTGAATTAAATTATATGGATACGCCAGAAGTCGTCGTAATTAATGAAGCCATTGAACTTGCTAAAAAATATAGTGACGATGCGGTTCGTAAAATGATTAATGCAGTACTGGATAAAATTATCCGTGAATAGGTGTTTTTATGATTGGAATAGAAGAAAAGTATTTAAAAATAAGTGATTTAAATGATTATATTAAAGGAATGTTCGATGAAAATAGTTTTCTTCGTAAAATTTATTTAAAAGGCGAAATCTCAAACTTTAAAAATCATACAAGAGGACATTTGTATTTTACATTAAAAGATGAAACTTCAAGAATTAGTGCGGTTATGTTTTATAACAGTGCTTTGTCCTTGAAGTTTAAACCGGAAGATGGAATGAATGTTTTAGTAACTGGACGAATTTCTTGCTACCCAGCTCAAGGAACTTATCAGATTTATGTAGAAACTATGGTGATGGATGGGCTAGGAAATCTTTATATCGAATACGAAAAATTAAAGAAAAAATTAGCCAATGAAGGTTTGTTTGACGTGCGTTTTAAAAAAACAATCCCAAAATACCCCAAAAAAATTGGAATTATCACAGCTTCTACAGGAGCGGCAATACGAGATATTTTAAGTACAATTAAAAGAAGATATCCCATTTGTGAAACCATTTTATTTCCATCTTTAGTGCAAGGGGCATCAGCTGCTCCAGAAATCGTTCGTCAAATAAGGCGCGCTAATGAATTTGATTTGGATGTTCTAATTTGTGGACGTGGAGGGGGCTCTATAGAAGACTTATGGGCATTTAATGAAGAAAGTGTGGCCAGAGCTATTTTTGAATCTAAAATTCCAATTATTAGTGCAGTGGGACATGAGGTAGATTATACGATAGCCGACTTTGTTGCAGATATGAGAGCTCCTACGCCAACAGGAGCGGCTGAAATGGCAGTTCCTACTAAAAAAGATATTGAAACTATTTTATATGAAAAGAAAAAACAGTTAAATACAATTCTAAAACATACATTAAAAATTCGTATCGATAAAATCAAAAGCATAAAAAACAGTTTTATTCTGAAAAATCCGATGTCTTTGTATGAAATAAAAGAACAAAAATTAGATATTTTAATGGAACAATTATATAAAAATATTCAAAATAAATTAAAAGATGGAGAAACAAGGCTTGCTCTTATAAAAAAGAATTACGTTCTTAAAAATCCTCTTGTTTCTTTTGAAACCTTTAAAAATAGAATGGATAGTACACAAGTAAAACTTCATCATTTTATTAAAAATTATTTAGACGAAAAAAAACATGAACAAAAACTTTTACTTACAACATTAAAACTTGTAAATCCTTTAAATATTTTAGAAAAGGGGTATAGTTTGGTAGAAAAAGAAGGGCAAATCATCCAATCAAGTGATGCAATCAATATAGAAGACTTGATTCATATAAAATTAAGGAAAGGCGAATTAATCGCTGTAGTGAAGGAGAAAAAAGAATGGAAAATTTAAATTTTGAAAAGTCACTAGAAAAATTAGAAACAATTGTGCATGAATTAGAAAATGGAAATATAGAATTAGATAAGGCTATTGAAAAATATACAGAAGCTATGAAATTAGTGAAATCTTGTAGTGAAAAATTAAACGAAGCTACTAAAAAAGTGAATAAGATTTTGAATGAAAATGGTGAACTTGTAGATTTTTCAATAGAAGACGCTGAAGAATAGGTGAGTTTATGAAAGAACAAGTACGTGATATTACAAGTCGTGATGTTGATTTTAGTAGTTGGTACACAGACGTAGTAAAAAAAGCCGACTTAGTGGATTACTCAAGTGTAAAAGGAAGTATGATTATACGACCTTATGGTTATGCAATTTGGGAAAATATTCAGAACGTTTTGGATGCTGAATTTAAAAAGTTAGGTCATCAAAACGTTCAAATGCCAATGTTTATTCCAGAGAGTCTTTTAAATGTTGAGCGCGACCATGTGGAAGGGTTTGCACCCGAAGTGGCATGGGTAACACATGGTGGGTCTGAGGAATTAGAAGAGCGTCTATGCGTGCGACCAACGAGTGAAGTATTATTTTGTGATCATTTTAAAAAAATAATTAAATCCTATCGCGATTTGCCTCTTTTGTATAATCAGTGGTGCACAATTGTTCGTTGGGAAAAAACGACTCGTCCTTTTCTTAGAAGTCGTGAGATTTTATGGCAAGAAGGACACACAATGCATGCTACAGAAAAAGAAGCAATTGAAGAAACCAAAAGAATGTTAAAAGTCTATGAAGATTTTCAAAGAAATTATCTAGCTCTTCCTGTAATTATTGGAAAAAAGACTGAAAAAGAAAAATTTGCTGGAGCGAAAAGTACTTATGCAATTGAAGCCATGATGTACGATGGAGTGGCTTTACAAAATGGAACTAGTCATTATTTTGGTCAAGGTTTTGCAAAAGCTTTTGGGATAGAATTTTTAAATAAAGAAAACAAATTAGAAAATCCTTATCAAACCAGTTGGGGCGTTAGCACTCGTATGCTAGGTGCTGTTATTATGACACATAGTGATGATCGTGGATTAATCCTTCCACCAAAAATTGCTCCAATAAAAGTGAATCTAATTCCCATTGGAAATAAAGAAGAAGTTTTTAGCAAAATGGAAGAAATTCAAAAATTATTAACTAAAGAAAATATTACAAATCAATTGGATAAATCTGATAAAACACCAGGGTTTAAATTTGCAGAATCAGAAGTAAAAGGTTATCCTATTCGTTTAGAATTAGGTCCAAGAGATTTAGAAGCAGAAACAATTACTTTAGTAAGAAGAGATACTTTAGAAAAAATAAATGTTTCTTTTGAAAATTTAATGGAGACTATTAAAAACGTATTGGAAAGCATTCAAAAGAATTTATACAATCGTGCTTTGGAAAGAAGAGATTCTATGTTGTATGTAGCCAGTACATACGATGAGTTTAAAACCCTAGCCGAATCAAAACCAGGTTTTATTAAAATCAATTGGTGTGGAAATATAGATTGTGAAAACAAAATAAAAGAAGATACGGGATTAAAATCGCGTTGTATTCTTGAAGAAGAAGAGGCAGATGGAAATTGTATCGTTTGTGGAAATTCTGGGAAACATAAAATTTATTTTGGACGTCAGTATTAAAACAGAAGAAAATAACAAAATTTACCAAAAAAGCAATAATTGGTACTTGCCAAATATTGTTTTTATTTTAGAAAAATAAATTACCATACTAGTACTAGTAAGGTGTGATAATTATGAAAAAATTAAAAATTGCATTTGTTGCATTATTAATGTTAATGCCGAATTTAGTATTGGCTTATTCTAATAAAATTTTGGTAGGTGGCCAAAATATCGGAATAAGTATACAAAGTAAAGGAATTCTTGTTGTTGGATTTTATAAAGTAGATGGTAAACTAATAAAATCCAATCCTTCTATTGAGGTTGGGGATTATATTTTAAAAGTAGGAGAAACAGAAGTAAATTCTATAAATGAATTAACCAATGCTATTGAAAAAAATATTATAGATTCAAAAGTAGAATTAACAACAATAAGAAAAGGAAAAGAGCGTAAAAGCACTTTATCTTTAATAGAACAAAATGGTATCTTCAAAACAGGTCTATATGTAAAAGATAGCATTACAGGAATTGGAACATTAACCTATATTGACCCAGAAAGCAAAATTTTTGGAGCTTTAGGTCATGAAATTATTGAAGCCAATTCTAATAAAAGAATTGAAGTAAAAACAGGAACGATTTTTAACAGTGTCATTACAGGAATTCATAAAAGTAGTGATGGTTCTCCAGGAGAAAAAAAAGCAAACTTTAAACCTAATGATGTTTATGGAACAATTAAAAAAAATACAGAATATGGATTATTTGGAACCTATAATGCTAATCTTCCAGGAAACAAAATGTATGACGTAGCTCAAAAAGAAGAAGTAAAAGTAGGAGACGCTAAAATATTAACGGTCTTGAATGGCAGTGAAATAAAAGAATACAATATTAACATTACAAAAATCAACGAATACAATAAGATTAAAAATATTTCTTTTGAGATTACAGACAAAGAACTTTTGGATCAAGCTGGAGGAGTAGTGCAAGGAATGAGTGGAAGTCCTATTATTCAAAATGAAAAAATAATTGGTGCAGTAACACACGTTATAGTTGATAATGTAAAAACAGGCTATGGAATATTTATAACTACGATGTTAGAAGAAGGCGAAAATTAAGCCTTTTTTTATTTTTCCTATTACAAAAATTTATGGTATAATGAATATATTTAAAAGAGGTGTTTATATGAAAAAATTAATTTTTATTATAGGTTTATGTGTAGCTTTTATTTTACCTGTACACGCGGCATCATTCAAAATAACTTCAAGTACAAGTAAGGTGGCTCCTAATAAAACCTTTACTATAAAGGTAGGTGGAGACTGTATTGGTAAGGTGAACTTGAAGGTTACCAATGGAACATTATCTAAAAGTAGTGTTTGGGTGGAAGAAGGATATGAAAGTATTAGTGTAAAAGCTGGATCAAGTGGGATAGTCACTGTAACAGCTACTCCTGAAGAAGGATTTTCGGATTCAGATGCTAATATTTATAATCCCGGTTCTAAGAGTGTAAAAGTAAATATATCTACACCAAGTTCTTCTTCTGAAGAGAAAGAAGATAAACCAAACAACGTAGACAATTCGACTCCAAAAAAATCTGGAAATAACCAATTGGCTTCTTTAAAAGTAAGTGCAGGAGTCTTATCTCCTACATTTGAATCGACAAAAAGCGAATATACTTTGGAGTTGGCAAAAGGTAGCGAAGAAATTATTGTAGAAGCAACGGCAAAAGATAATAAAGCTAAAATAGAAGGAATTGGAAAAATAAATTTACATCCTGGAAACAATGAGATAAAAATACTAGTTACAGCTGAAAACAATACTTCAAAAACTTATTTAATAAAAGTTTATGTAGAAGAAGAACCAGAAGTTTTTTTTAATTACAATAACAAGACAATTGGAATTGTAAAAAATTTAAAAGGCGCTATAATTCCTGAAAATTTTACAGTATCCAACTATACAATAAAAGACAAAAATATTTCTATTTTTACAAAAGAAAATATTGCTATTGTTTATGGAATCAATGAAGAGCAAGTAAAAAGTTTTTATGTTTTGGATAAAGAAAAACAAGAAATAATAAGTACATTTACGCCAATAAATATAAATAATCGTATTCTTTATGTAGTGGATACAAAACCAAAAAAAGAAAATGTTTTTTTAGAAAAAATATCCATAAAAGACACCGAAGTGAATTGCTATTCTCTTTCAAAAGAAGAAGCAAATTATTGTGTGTTGAATACACTTAAAGAAGATGGTAATTTTGTAGAATATTTGTACGAAACTACTGAAAATAGTGTACAACTATTTCCTGAATTTTTAAATCATATGAAAACAGAAGAAAACCAAAAAGAAGCAAATAATCTTGTTTTGATTCTTGTTAGTCTATTAGAATTGTGTGTAATTATTTTTTTAGTATTCAATCGAAAAAAAGGAAGTACCTATGAAAAAGCAAAATAAACTATTTTTAATTTTATTTATTGGTTTTGCTTTTCTTTTTTCTCAAATAGAGATGGGAAAAGAAAACCGAATGGAAACCAAAAACAATACAAACACCTTAGCGTATAATTCAGAAAGAACGTATAAAAGAAATCTTAAAAATCTTGCTGTATTTATTCGCTTTGCTGATAGTGATGTCATGGTTTCTCATCATTTGGATGATGAAAAAAGTGTAGAAAATGCTTTAAAATTGTTTAACAGTAATGATTTAATCGAAATGGAGAGTGTTATAGGAAGCTCAACAGGAAAAGTATATGTACCATCATTTAAAAAATATTACGAAAGAGAAAGTTATGGAGATTTATCCATTACAACGGAAATATTTCCAAAAATAAATGGGAAAGTGGTTTCCTATACAGATACGCATCCAATAGGCTATTATTTACAGTACAATGAAAACAATACTATTGGATATAAAGACAAAACAGAATCCTTAAAAAGAGAAACAGAACTTATCAATAGTGCCATTTTGCACATATCAAATATGGTAGCTACTTCAGGAATAACAGGAAATGATTTAGATACCAACCAAGATGGAATCGTCGATGCTATCTCTTTTGTGATCGAAGGAGTAGATGGAAATAAACTGCCTTCTGCGATTCAATTTAATGATTTGTTATGGTCTCATAAAATGGATAATACGGGAATTGCAAATTCCATTTTAGGAAAACGTGTTTCTTCGTATACTCTACTTTATGCCAACGATTATACAGAAGCGGCTGGTTTATTTTCATTGGATCGTGGAACGTATGGAACCATTATCCATGAATTTGGCCATATGTTGGGATTTATGGACTTGTATCGATATCGAAATGATACAGCTAAGCCTGTAGGATTTTATGATATTATGGGAAATACAATTGGTTCCAATCCCCAAAGTTTTTTAACGTATTTTACTAGCGAATATCATTCGACAACTAATTGGCACAATCCGCTTCCCATTGTTGAAAAAACAACCGAAAATATTACGCTTTATAAACCAAAATATATAGATAAAAATGAACAAAGAGCTATCAAAATTCAAATAGGAGGGAATCCAAAAGAATACTTTATTGTCGAATATCATGAGAAAAAGAATACGTATTCTTCCTATGCAGCTGAATCGAGCGGAATACTTGTTTATCGTATTAATGACAACAACAAATATTTAGGAAACAATGCAAGTGGCAATCAAGGAGGAAAAGATCATATTTATATTTTCCGTCCTAATGAAACCGGAGTAGGCGATGCATCTGGAAATCTATCACAGGCTACCTTAAATATGAAAAGAAATAAATTAGGAAAAGAACTGGTATTAGGAAGCCAAAGTTTTGAAAGACAATCTATTTTCTTTTCAGATGGAACCAATTCTGGTTTAATAATTGAAGTAACAAAAGAAACGACAGATTCTATTACATTTAATGTCATTTTTCCAAAAATGGAAGGTGATGGAACAAAAACGAATCCTTATTTGATAAGAGATACAAAGACTTTTCTTTATTTAATGAATACTTCCACTAAAAACAAATATTACAAATTGCTAAACGATTTAGATTTTAAAGATGTATCGTATCCTTCTATTCAATTTGAAGGGAATTTCGATGGAAATAATAAAACCATTCGTAATATATCTGCAAAAAATACAGGAGTGTTTAAAACGATTGGTCATTTTGCAACTGCAACAAAAATAGAAAATTTAACAATTGAGAATATAGAGATTGTGTCGGATTCTGGCTATACACTTGGAGGATTTGCTAATTCCGCTGAGAATGTTACTTTAACAAATATCCATGTGAAAAGTGGAAAAGTTCTTCAAGAGAAAGATCCTATTTACGACTCAGAAACAACTGGAGGTTTTATAGGAAGTGTAGAAAATACGGCAACTATCGATACGTGTTCTTCGAATGTAGAAGTTAGTGCTAAAAAAAATGCTGGAGGTTTTATAGGATTAAATAAAAATGCAACGATAAAGAATAGTTTTGTTTTAGGGAATATTAATGGATCTTCTAACATAGGAAGTTTTATAGGATTACAACTCATAACGGATGCAACTTACCGTGTTCCAGAAAACGTTTATTATGATAAAAATTCTTTGTACAATGCTGTGGGTGGCTATGATAAATTTTTTCATAATTTAAATGCTTTAAGTGAAAAAGATTTAACTAAAGGAATTACATCCATTTCCTTTCCAAAAGAAATTCTTATTACAAAATATACAAACATCAACTTACCCGTTACAATATCGCCCTACAAAGATTTATATTTTACAGTTGTTTCTGATAATAATTCAGTTGTAACTTATGAAAATAACCAATTAAAAGGAATTAATGTTGGAAATACACAAATTACAATTTCTCTTCCTGTAGGGTCATCGTATATGATTTTTAAAAGAAAAGTCATTGTAGAAGATACCAAAACTTCACTGACTGAAGATGAGGTAATGAACTATTTAGGGCTTACAAAAAAATCAAATTATGTAAGTGGTTTTCCGTTAGGTACGAAGATAAAAGAGATACAACAAAAAATAATGGCAGAACCTAGAATTCAATTTCAACATTTCGCAAATGAAAACAATATTCCAATTAAAGACGGTCTCATTGCAACTGGAATGAAATTAACAATTGCAATGAATCAAATTCAATACACTTATACCATTGTAGTAAAAGGTGATGTGAACGGTGATGGTTTAATTTACGCGACCGATTACGTAAAAATAAAAAATCATATTATGGGAAAAACAAAGCTTTCAGGAGCTTATTTAATGGCCTCTGATATAAATAATGATGGAAAAATTTACGCGACCGATTATGTTCTTGTCAAAAATCATATTATGGGAAAAAGTAGTATCGTTCAAAAATTATAAATAAGTAAATAAAATAAAAAATGTCAAAAATCGACATTTTTTTTCTTATATGTATGTTATACAACTTGTAGGTGATTTAGTATGAAAAAAACTTTAAAAATAATTTGCTTTTCCTCTATAGTAGGAGTTCTATTAGCTGGTCTGTTTTTTTTCACAATCAAAGAAAAAGCAGAGGCTAAAAATAAACCAGTCTTATACGCTTTTCAAGTAGGAGTATTTAAAAATTTAGAAAATGCCAATAGTTATAAAAATCGATTTTCTTCAAGTAAAATTGTTTATGATGGTGAGTATTATCGTATTTTCATTGGGATTACCATTGACAATAAAGAATACCTTTCTACTCTTTTTGATCAAAAGAAGTACAATTATTACGTTAAAGAAATAGAAACAACAGAAGAATTCGCTGAAGAAATAAAAAAATACGATGCTTTGTTTAAAAAAAGTAGTGAAGAAAGTCAAACTCAAATTTTAATAAAAATGTTAGAGAGTTATACAAATGAATTACAGAATTAAAGATTTGCCTGTTGATGAAAGACCTCGCGAAAAACTAAAAGAAAAAGGCAGTGAAAATTTATCAAATGAAGAATTATTAGCTATTATTTTGAGATGTGGGAATAAAGAAGAATCAGTAAAAGATTTAGCAATTCGACTAGTAAAAACATTAGAAAGCTTTCATGATTTAAAAAGCATAACGTATCAAGATTTAATTAAAATAAAAGGAATTAAGGACGCCAAAGCGATTTCTCTATTAGCAAGTATAGAACTTGGAAAAAGATTATTAAATAAGCCAATAGGAAAAAAAGAAAAAATAACAAACGCAGAAACTCTTTATAAAAAATTTCAGGCAAAAACGATTGGATTAAAACAAGAAAAATTGTTTGCTATCTTTTTAAATACCAAAAATGAAATAATAAAAGAAGAAGTTCTTTTTATAGGAACACAAAATAAAAGCATTACGCATCCTCGAGAGATTTTTAACGCGGCAATTAAAAATAGTGCTGTAAAATTTATTTTGATGCATAATCATCCAACAGGAGATGTTATGCCAAGTAAAGAAGATATTTTATTTACAGAAAATATTAAAAAGATTGGAGACATGATGCAAATTCCTTTACTAGATCATATTATTATCAGTGAAAGCTCTTTTTTTAGTTTTTTTGATCATCAAATGCTTTAATTTTAAAAAAATATTCCATACTAAAAATGGTGAAGTGTATGACAAAAAAGGGAAAAGTACTTATTATATTTCTTATAATAATTGGAATCATATTGAAAGAAGAAATTTATGATTTTTTATTTAAAATAGGAGAAATCAATAAAACAAATGCTTACGTTTGTTCGATAAAAAATGAAGAAATTTTACAAAAATACCAAGAATTAGAAAATGCATATCATTATCAAGACTTGCTTTCTTATCACACAACTCCATCCAAAATATTGTATCGAGATATTTACAATTTGTCCCATCATATTACTATTTATAAAGGAAGTAAAGAGGGAATAAAAGAAAAAAATTTAGTGGTAAATAGTGAAGGACTTGTGGGGATAGTTACAAAGGTCAATAAAAACAGCAGTGAAGTAGATTTACTTATACATGAAAATATAAATTTATCGGTAAAAATAAATGACAATTATGGCATTTTAAAATACGAGGAAAAGGATTTAGTCATAAAAGGCATTAATAATAAAGGGAAAATCGAAAAAGGGGATAAAGTATACACAAGTGATATTTCTATCTACCCTGAAAATGTTTTTATAGGTGAAGTTTCAGAAATATCTTTTGATAACTATGAAATTGAAAAAATAGTAAAAATAATTCCAGCTGTAAATTTTGAAAACTTAAAATATGTAAGTGTAATTACAGATTTACGAGGTGAAGAATGACATTTCTTTATTTTGTATTAGACGTATGTTTTTACAACTTTACCTCGATCAAAACGGATTTTTTATTACAAATTTTTTTCGAAAGAAAAGAAAACAAGTTTTTTTATTATGGTAGTCTTATTTTTATTGATTGGCTTTTACTTGCTAAGGGAAAATTTTTTTTGTTATACGTTTTACTTTCTATACTTAATAAAAAGATAAAACTGTCTTATCAAGATATACAATTCCTTTTTTTACGTTTTTTTCTTTTGTATGTTTTTTATAAAATTGGTATTTTTCTTCTTTTTCAACAATTTATTTTTGATTGGCTTGGTTTTATTTTTAACCTTTTGTTGCTTTTTCTTCTGCATAAAAAGTTTTAATTTTTCATAAATTGTAATGGTGATAAATATGGACCATTTACTTTTAGAAGCCCAAAATCGCATTCGAAACAAACGAATACATTTAGTAAGTACACAAAAAAAGCAAAAAGAAAAACCTTCAAAATATATTTCTGAATTGTTTACTCGAACGCTTTTAAGTGTCATATTGGTTTTGTTATGTGCCATTTTTGTCAATAGTAGCGATGCCAATTTACTTCTTTTTAAAAATCATTTGTTTAATGAAACGTTAGCCTTTACAAAAATCAATAATTTTTATACAAAATATTTTGGGGATCTTATTCCTGATAAAATCAATAACACTCTTCCTGTTTTTGATACAGGAAAGAATTATTCAAACATTGAAAAAGAAAATGATTCGTTTCGAGTACATTTAACAAGCAATACGTATAATTTTTTAGAAAGTGGAGTCATTGTTTTTTTAGGAGAAAAAGAAGGTTTTGGAAAAACCATGATTGTTCAAGGAATCGATGGAGTTGATATTTGGTATTCCAATTTAACCAATCTAAATGCAACAATGTACGATTATGTTGAAAAAAATAGTATAGTTGGAGAATTTAATGACCAAAATGCCGTTTTAACATTTGTTGAAAATGGAGAATACATTGGCTATGAAAAATATATCAGCGAAATTTAAAATAAATGCATTATGTTATTTTATCTTTTTGAGTTTCCTTCTCACTGGTTTTATTAAAAACATACTTCTTATTTTTTTAATCGTTTTTATTCATGAATTAGGACATGTCTTTTTTTTGAAATGTTTTCATTATGAAATCATAAAAGTTGAATTATTACCTTTTGGAGGAGTCACTAAAACAGATAAACTTATCAATTCACCAATTGACAAAGATATTCTTATTTATTTAGGAGGAATTTTTTTTCAAATTTTATTGGCCATTTTGTTTCGTTTTTTGTATCAAAATGGTTGGATTTTAGAAAATACCTATTTTCTTTTCCAATATTATAATAAAAGTATTTTTTTCTTTAATTTGCTTCCAATACGACCTTTAGATGGAGCAGAAATACTTCTTCTCCTTTTTCAAAAATTTATCCCTTTTGAAAAAACGCTTCGAATTTCTAATCAAATGTCTATAGTTTTTCTTTTTCTCTTTGTTCTTTACAATATAAAGAGTAATTTAAATCAAATGATTGTCATTAGTTTTTTACTTTACAAAATTATTGATTTTGTAAGAAAAAAAGAATTTCTTAAAAATAAATTTTTATTGGAACGATTTTTATACAATATTCCTTACAAAAAAATTGAACACACAGTTATAACAAATCCTAATCTCTTAAAAAAAGAAACACTTCATTTTTTTAAAAAAGGAGAGAAATACGTTCATGAAAAAGAAATACTAAGGCAAAAGTTTGACAATCGTACGTATTTTTGATAAAATGGACTACGTTTGGAAGGGCTTTTCTTTCTAAAACCGCATGGAAAAGGTTAAAGCCTATAAAGCACCTTAACAGCGAGTCTTATAAATAAAGGAGGTAAGAAATGAAAGCTATATTTACGACAGGTGGAAAGCAGTATTATGTAACAGAAGGCGACACCATTTTTGTTGAAAAACTACCAAATGAAGCGGGAAGTGAAGTTGTATTTACAGAAGTTTTATTTGTAGATGGTAAAGTCGGAAATCCTTATGTTAGTGGTGCAAAAGTAAGTTGTACTGTAGAAAAACATGGGAAACAAAAAAAGATTGTTGTTTTCAAATACAAACCAAAAAAGAAGTATCGTAATAAACAAGGTCATAGACAACCTTATACAAAATTAGTGGTTAAAAAAATCGAAGCTAAATAGTTATGATACATATTCAAATAAAAAAGGAAAACCAAGAGATTACTTCTATTGAAATTTCAGGTCATTCAGGATATGCAAAATCTGGATATGATATTGTTTGTTCTGCAGTATCCAGTATTGTTATAACAAGTGTAAATGCGATTTTGTCTTTAGAAGAAAAGACCATTGCTGTAACAGATGATGGAAGTGTTTTAAAAATAAGAATTAAAAAACACGATAGAATTACAAACATCTTAATAGAAAATATGTTAAATCTCTTAAAAGAATTAGAAAATCAATACCAAAAAAATATAAAAATGGAAGGAGAATAGCGAATGTTAAGATTTGCCTTGAATATTCAACGTTTTGCCCATATTAAAGCGCAAGGTTCTACAAAAAACGGCCGTGATAGTGCTGGTAGACGACTAGGTGCAAAAGCAAGCGATGGAGAATTTGTCAGCGCTGGATCTATTTTATATCGCCAAAGAGGTACAAAAATTTATCCAGGAACAAACGTTGGAATGGGTCGCGATCATACTCTATTTGCTAAAATAGATGGAGTTGTAAAATTCGAAAGATTAGGAAGAGACAAAAAGAAAGTAAGCGTATACGTTAAGTAAGCGCTTTTTTAATGCATTTTTTTGCTAATTTTGGTACAATCTATATGAGGTGAAAAAAATGCGATACAATATAGTAAAAGGAGCTAAATACATATTAGAGGACAGTCCTTATGTAGTTAAAAATCCCGCGAATTATAAGAACAAATGGAATCAACTTTTTGGAAATAACAATCCTATTTGTTTAGAATTAGGAATGGGAAGAGGAATTTTTATAATTGAAATGGCAAAAGCTTTTCCAAATAAAAATTTTATTGGATTGGAAATTGATAGCTCTCAAACGGCTACCGCTATACACAATATTGGAACAAAAAAATTAAACAATTTAAAAATTATTTGTGCAGATGCCAATTCGATTTTGGATTTTTTTGGACGTGAAATTAGTTCTATTTATCTTACGTTTTCAGAGCCTTGGCCAAAAAAACAAGATGAGAAAAAAAGATTTACTTCTATGAATTATTTAAAACTATACGATCGTATTTTTAAGAAAAACAAGCACATTATTTTAAAAACAGATAATAAAATATTATTTGCATCGTCTTTAGAAAACTTAAGCAAATATTGGTATACTTTTGATAAAGTGAGTTTGGATCTGCATCATGATGATAGAAAAATTCCTAATTTAATGACCGATTTTGAGATGCAATATTATAAAGAAAAACGTCCAATTTACTATGTAGATGCGACATTTAGAGAATAAAGTTAAGCAAAATAAAATGAAAGAGTGATGCATATGCATGAGCAATTTATTGAAAAAGCAAAAGAACTAGAACAAGATTTTATAAACGGAGATATAAAAATTAATACTCTTTTAGACTGGAATGATTTAAAAAAACGTCTTTGGAATTTAGGAGACTTATGGGCAGAGGAAGAAAATGAAAAAACGTCGCAAGAGGAAAAGAAGCCAGTTACATTAAAAAACTGTAAGTCTTTTGTTGGAAATCTTTTTTACGCTATGAAAAAGATGGAACAAAAAGAGAAAACAATGTCCGATGAAGATTTAAAGTTATTGGTTTATCAATTACGAGTTCTAGTAGAATATAATTTTCTTGTTGCATATCCAAAAGAATTAGCTGAAAATTATACTTTAGAAAAAGAACAAAATCCAGCCCTTACTTATATTGATATAACGGATAATTTTGGTATTTCTTATCGTATAAAAGAAAGTGACAAAGAAAATTTTGAAAATTCTTGTAGAAAGCAAAAGAAGCAATTTGAAGAATATCGCCAAGTACATACTTGCGTTTATAAAGAAACAAAAGATCAAATTAAATTATTAGAAGAATACAATCAAGATACGGAAAAATATATGTACAGTATCATCAATAACGAAATGAAAATTGTAACACTAAATCAATGGGGAATCTTTAAAAATAGTGTAAATAATTTTAAGAAAGATTTTGATGCTTTAATTACAAATATTATAAAAGGAAAACGTTTACAATTGGGAGAAAATTTATACAAAACTTTTATAGATTTACTTCTAAATTGTATCCATGAAATAGAAACAAGATACAATGGCCAAATTAGTGAAGAGGATTTACCCTTCATAATGGAAAAAATTTGGATCCTATGCAAGTACCAATCTCTAACTTTAGAAAAAGTAAATATTCATCGTGTAAAAACAAGTATAGAAGACGAACAAATGGAAAAAGTAGAGATTAGTGCTGTAAATAAGAGTCTAAAACTAACTCCTGCGCAAGCAGAAATTTATTCTAAAATAGATAAAGAACAGAACGAATTAAAAGAAAAATATAAAGAAGTTATACAATTTGTTTTTAGAGATTCAATGGACGAGAAAGAAAGTAAAAAAATGTCATTATAATGATAGAAAATCAACTCTTATTCTAAAATTTATTGAAAAATCTTTTTAGAACAAAGAATTCTTTTTTTATTATTGAGTCTATAAGAAAATAAATTAGCGAATTAGGAGCATAATAAAGAAAAAAAGAAAAGAATATTTCTTGATATTTAAAGCAGAAATAAAAGAAGGTGTATTTATGTTTGTTGATGAAACAACGATTAAATTGATTGCAGGAAAAGGGGGAGATGGTTGTACTTCTTTTCGACGTGAAAAATATATACCTATGGGTGGCCCAGATGGTGGAAATGGAGGAAAAGGTGGAAGTATCATTTTTGAAGTTGACAAAGGATTGAAAACATTAATTGACTTGCGTTATAAAAAAATAGTTAAAGCTGATAAAGGAATCAATGGAAAAGGAAGTACAAGAAATGGAGCCAATGCTGAAGATATTATTCTAAAAGTTCCTGAAGGGACTACGATTTATGATGCTGATACCAATCTCATTTTAGCAGATTTAACAAAAGATAAAGAACAATTTGTCGTTGCTGAAGGTGGACGTGGTGGAAGAGGAAATAAGGCATTTGCAACGCATAATGAGCCAGCTCCTAAATTCAGTGAACTGGGATGCCCAGGAGAAGAAAAATTAATAAAATGTGAGCTAAAAGTAATGGCAGATGTTGGTTTGATCGGCATGCCAAGTGTTGGCAAAAGTACTATTTTAAGTCTTATCAGTTCGGCTAAACCTAAAATTGGAGCGTATCATTTTACAACATTAAATCCAAATCTTGGAGTAGTCAAATTAAAAAATGATAGAAGTTTTGTCATAGCCGATCTTCCTGGTTTAATTGAGGGAGCCAGTGAAGGAGCCGGTCTTGGTCATAAATTTTTAAAACATGCCTTGCGTACCAAAATTCTTGCTCATGTCATAGATATGGGTTCCTTTGAAGGAAGAAATCCAATAGAGGATTATAAAAAAATACGAACAGAAATTGAAACTTTCAGCGACAAATTGAAAAACAAAAAAGAAATTGTGATTGCGAATAAGATGGATTTACCAAATGCCCAAGAAAATTTAAAATCTTTTAAAAAAGCGTTCAAAAATTTAGAAATATTTGAAATAAGTGCTTTAAATAATGAAGGATTAGAAAATTGTCTTCTTGTTCTTGCGGATGTCTTAGAAAACTTAGAAGAAGAAAATCTTTATAATGAAAATGAATTTGAAAGTTATATTGTCTATAAATTTCAAAATGAAAAACCATACACAATCAAAAACGATAATGGTGTATGGGTTTTAGAAGGAAAAGAAATAGAAGAATTATTTAAAATGACCAGATTTACAGAAGATGAGGCTGTGTTACGTTTTGCACGTAAATTAAAAGGAATGGGCGTAGAAGAAGAACTTGAACGTCTTGGAGCAAAAAGAGGAGACGAAGTTCAAATTCTAGATTATATTTTTGAATTCAAAGAATAAAGTATCTCCGATTTGAAAAGATAAACTTGTATTTTGAGGAAGTTCCAAAATACTGGTTTTTTTAATAGAGGTGTTTATTTTAATAATTTTATTTTTCATAACCTTTCGTTCTAAAAAAATAATTTCGTTCTTTTCGTTTAATCCAATTACATCAATTGCTTCTTTCATAAAAAAAGTATGAATGCTATTGCAGTTCGGGAACAAAATACCATAAGTAATATTATTTTTTCCCATGAATCCCATCAAACGTTCATGGAAATTCTTGGCTATTTGAATATCCAAATACCTATCCTTTATTTTTAATTTCAAAAAAATCACCTAATACATCATATCATAAAAGTGTCAATAAAATATCTAAAAGAATGGAATTTATAGAGTAATCGTTTTATAATAAAAATAAGTGAGGTCGTATGAAAAGAAAAAGGAGAAAAATAAAAAAAATTTTTTTGGTATTTTTAATGTATTTTTTTATAATTTGTGTTGCGTTTTGCATTTTAAAATTTGTTAAAATAGAAAACAAAGAAATTCCAAAAATCACCTATCCAAAAATAATAGCAACTACAAAAGGAGAATCCATTAATTTATTAGAAAAAGTAAGCGTTCAAAATAAAGATATATCTGAAATAAATATTGAAGTTGAAGGAAATTACGACTTTAATAAAGAAGGAGAATACACACTATATTATGTTGTAAAAGATAATTTAGGAAATGAAATAAAAGAACCTTTTACTTTAAAAGTTGAAAGAACATTGGAAGAAGACGAAAACCATTTTACAACAAGTAAGGGATTTAAAGGAGAAATAATTGATGGTGTCACCTATATTGATGGAACATTAATCGTCAATAAAACTTATTCATTGCCTTCGACATTTGGCAATGGTCTTACAGAAGAAACAAAAAACGCCTTTGCTCAATTAAAAGCTGCTGCACTATTAGAGGGTCTTGATATTTATATTGCAAGTGGTTTTCGCTCTTATGAAAGGCAAGTAACGCTTTATAACAATTATGTAAAAAGAGATGGTAAAGAGGCAGCTGATACTTATTCAGCAAGGCCAGGACACTCTGAGCATCAATCTGGACTCACTTTTGATGTGAACGAAGTAAGTGATCGTTTTCATGGAACAAAAGAAGCCAATTGGCTTTCAGATAATTGTTATAAATTTGGTTTTATTTTAAGATTTCCAAATGGAAAATCAGATGAAACTGGGTTTAAATACGAATCATGGCATTTTCGTTATGTTGGAGAAGATCTAGCTAAAAAACTATACAACAATGGAAATTGGATAACATTAGAGGAATATTTTGGTATTCCAAGTGTTTATGAAAATTAAGAGAAAGTACAATTGATGTACTTTTTTTCATAGCAAAACCATTTGACTTTACTAGTTATTTCGTTTATATTTAATATGATAGTAGGTGAAGAAATGGTGTGGAAGAAAAATAATGGGCAAGCTTTAGTTGAATATGTTTTGATTGTTGCCCTTATAAGTGTAATAACGATAGCCATTGTAAGTTATTTTGGTGGTTATTTAAAAGATTCCATTACCAAAACATCCTGTTCATTAATGGATCAAGAATATGTTCCTGGGGCCAAACCAGGAGAAGGTTCTTGTCAAGATAAAGAGTAAGGAAAACTTTTCACTTTCTTTTTTTTGTGTTATACTATTTTTGATCATAAAGGGGTGAAGAATGTGATGCAAAAAAGGCGAAACGGCCAGGCTTTAGTTGAATTTGTTCTTTTATTGCCCTTATTTATTTTTATGATTTTTACAGTTATAGATTTTGGAAAAATACTGTATACCAAAAACAATTTAGAAAGTAAAATGGATGAGGTAATCACTCTTTATGAAACCAAAAAGGAAAGTGAAAATATAAAAGATCTATTGAAACTTGGCAAAGAAAAAATAGAATTGGAAATAAAAAATGAGCAAGAATATATAAATTTTTTTCTAAAAAAGAAACTAGAAATTCTAACTCCTGGATTAAATCTAATATTAAAAAATCCTTATGAAGTTGTGTCTAAAAGAGTGGTATACAATGAATAAAAATGGCCAGACATTAATTTTATTTGTATTGCTTTTGCCAATGCTTATCGTACTGCTAGCTTTTGTTGTAGATACTGGAATCGTACTTCAAGAAAAGACAAGAGTCAATAGTTTAGTTAAAACAATTTTAAAAACCACCCATGAAGAATACTTAGAAGAAAATTATCAAGAAAAAGTTTTGGAACTACTGAATAAAAATAATATTCCTGTAGAGAAGATCGATTTAAAAATTACTGTGGAGGAAATTAAAATACAAATTGAATACCAAAAAGAAAGTATTTTTGGAAAAATAATTGGCATTTCTAATTATAAGATAAAAAGTAGTATAAAAGGGAAAATAAAAGAGGGTACTCTTAAAATAGAAAAAGAATAGAGGGAGAATATGTCAAAATCAAAAGGAAAATCTATGTGTTTATTTTCAAGCAAAGGTGGGGTCGGAAAAACCATCACAGCGATTAATTTGGCAGGAATTTACGAACATTTAGAAAAGCGAGTTTTACTTTTGGATTTGGATTTATCAAGTGGTGGCATTTCTATGGCACTTAACTGTTCTTTTGAAAAAAGTATTTATAATTTTGTTGATGATTACAACAACAATCGCTATAAAGATTTTAAAGATTACGTTTCGAAATACGATGAATTTATTGATATTTTAGCTTGCCCAAAAGACCCACGTCAGAGTAATAAAATTGATTCCAAATATTTGGAGATTTTAATAGATAAAGCCGAATCGAATTATGATATTGTACTTATTGATACCAATCACATATTAGATGAATTAAACATAGTCGTTTTAGACAAAGTGGATTATATTTTATTTGTTCTAACAAACGATCCTTTGGCTTTAAAAAATATGAAATCGTTAGTAAGCATCTTAAAAGATTCTAATGTAACCAATTATAAAATTCTTTTAAACAATAGTAGAGAGCCTTTTAAAGATTATTTTTCTCTTTTTGATATTAAAAACATTATTAAAGCCAATATTGATTACACGTTGACTTCAAGTTTTTACATTAAAAATATAGATAGTTATATTATGAATGGTCAAATTATTACCTTACAAAATAAAATGCCAACTACATTTAATAAAGATTACGATACTTTAATGAAAATTGCTCTAGAAACAATTGAAAATAAAGAAGCGTTAGAAAAAGACGAGGAGGCAGTATGACAAAAACGAGTTTAATTGATGCATTTAATATTGAAAGAAAAGCACCAAAAGTTACTTCTTTATCCGACTACGAAATTTTTGAAGATAAAAAATTATTGGACGAATTAAGAACCAAAATAGTAGAAAATTTAATTGATAAAGATATTCCAGAGGATAAAGTGGTAAATGAATTTATTAATGAAGAAATTGATAGTGCCATTGAAGGTTATGATTTATCTAATTTAGAAAGAAGTCACTTATACAATTTGATTGACAACGAAATAAATGGATATGGTCCTTTAACTGAAGTTTTGGAGGATACAAATATAACAGAAATTATGGTTAATGGGCCTGATGAAATTTATATTGAAATTGATGGTTCTATTATTAAAGACGAAAGTATTTCGTTTATTAATGAAGAACACATTGTAAGAACCATTGAACGGTTGATAGAACCTCTTGGAAGAAGCATTGATGTAGCTAATCCTATGGTAGATTCAAGATTACTCGATGGTTCTCGAATTAACGCTGTAATTCCTCCTTTATCCACTAAAGGTCCTGTTATTACGATTCGAAAATTCAAAGAGACCATGACCAATATCGAAGACTTTATTCGCATAGGTTCTTTAACTCCTTACATGGCTCGTTTTTTAGAAGCCGCAGTAAAAGGAAAACTCAACCTCATTGTTTGTGGAGGAACTGGAAGCGGTAAAACAACACTTTTGAATATTTTAAGTGGTTTTATTCATCCACAAGAAAGAATAATTACGATTGAAGACGCAGCAGAACTTCATTTAAACCAACAACATGTTATTTCTTTAGAAACAAGAGTAACCAATTATGATCACGATGGAGAAATAACGATTCGTGATTTAGTGAAAAATTCACTGCGTATGCGACCCGATCGTATTATTGTTGGTGAGGTGCGTGGAAAAGAAGCTTTTGA
This sequence comes from uncultured Mycoplasmatota bacterium, assembly GCA_947574215.1. Classification (GTDB taxonomy): domain Bacteria; phylum Bacillota_I; class Bacilli_A; order RF39; family UBA660; genus MGBC108787. The sequence goes on from CANPIX010000004.1 coordinate 27,788, forward strand.
CATGCTTCAAGCTATGAATACAGGACATGATGGCTCTTTAACTACCTTGCATGCGAATGGGCCTCAAGACGCCCTAAATCGTTTAGAGACGATGGTTCTTATGAGTGGTCTAGATATTCCTATAAAAGCCATTCGAGAATACATAACTAGTGCAATAGACTTGGTTGTAAATATTGAAAGAATGAACGATGGCAAAAGAAAGATTACATCTATTTCAGAGTTAGATGGTTTTTTAGAAGATCGAATCAAACTAAAAGAAATCTTTAAATTTACTCAAAAAGGACTTACAGAAAATGGAGAAGTTGATGGAGAATTTATGTTGTACAAAACAACACCAAAAGTATATAAAAAATTAATTTCTCGTGGTATCAACGATTTAGAAGATATTTTTGGAAAATAAATTAAAAAATAAACTATGACAAGTTAGGAGGTGCTTTTATGAATTTGATGACGATCTTATCTGTACTCGTTATTGTATGTGTGCTAGTAAGTCTTGTTACATTGTTTTTTTGGTTTTTAAATGAAAAACAAACGGCTAAACTAAGAAAGCGTTTTGATTCTTTTAGTTTAAAATCGAATAGCGAATACGAAATTTCATTCTTGGATTCCTTTGCAAGCAAAGCAGAATCTTTTGTAAAAAAGTACTCCAAAGTTTTACAAAAATCACATGTATTACAAGATTATTCTAAGAAATATGAAAAATATATTTCTTATGAAGAAAAGGAAACAAAAAAAAGTATGGACTTTATTAGTATAAAATTTCTAATAGGCTTCTTTTTTGTTTTTTTACAAATAATTGTGGATGTTTTTAAAATTAGTAAAGGAAATGTTCTAACGTATTTACTATCGTTTCTAATTGGTTTTTTTATGATAGATATTATTTTATTATTAGAATATAAGAAAAAGCGTCAAGAAATGGAAGAAGACTTATTAAAAGCCATTATGATAATGAACAATAGTTTTAAATCAGGAAAAAATATTATGCAAGCAATTGGTACCGTAAAAAATGAACTCGAAGGGCCTATTTCTGATGAATTTAAAAAAATATATATGGACATTACATATGGATTAAGTTTAGAAGTAGTATTTAGTAGATTTTATGAAAGAGTCAAATTAGAAGATGCAAAGTTAATTGCTTCTTCATTAACTCTACTGAATAAAACAGGAGGAAACATTATTCGAGTATTTGAAACCATTGAAAAATCTTTTTTTACGAAAAAAAGAATGCACGATGAATTAAATAGTTTAACAGCTTCTAGTATATTTGTTTTTCGAGTTCTGGTTGCTCTTCCTCCTTTATTTACAGCGATGATCCTTCTTTTAAATCCAATGTATTTTAATCCCTTATTCAAAACACCTATTGGAATTTTATTACTAGCTAGTATTATTTTACTATACAGTTTGTATATTAGAACAATTAAGAGGATTTTAGAGGTGAAGATGTAATGACAAAACAAGAACATTTTGCAAATCATTTGTATCGTAAAAAGACTATTACTCGAATAAAAAAGAAAATAAACTTAGCAGGTCTAGAATCTTTTAATGTATATACTTTCTTAAACGTTCGTTTCTTACTATCAATTTGTTTGTTTCTTCTTGTCTTTTTGTTTTTTAAATTTGGTTATATTTTAGCACCTCTATTTACGATTTTGTTTTTTGTCTGTAGTGAACAATGCGTATTGGATCGTAAAATAAAAAAAAGAAAAGCAAAACTAGAAGAGGAAGCCATTTTTTTCTTTGAAATTTTAGGTGTTACTTTAGAAACCAGTCAGCATTTAAAAGGAGCTATAGAACTAACAGCAAAAAATATAAATAATGAATTAGCTATAGAATTTCAAAAAACACTAGCTGAAATAAAAATAGGAAAAAGTTTCACTGAAAGTTTAGTGGCCATGAAAGAACGTATTCCAAGTGATGCAATCAATACAATTCTTTTAAATCTTACCGAAGCAAGTATTTTCGGAAATAACATTCAAGAATCTTTAAAAAATCAATTAGAATATTTACGAGATAAAAAAATGATGGCTATAAAAGCAGAAATTAATAAACTTCCTACCAAGATCAGTGTTCTCTCCGTTTTATTTTTTATTCCTATTATGCTTTTAATTATTTTAGCTCCGGTAGTCCTATCTTTTTTATTAGGATAAGGTAAGGAGTTTTTTTCTTGCCTAAAGGATAATTTAAATTTATAATAAATAAATGGTGAGAAATATGGCATTAGATAAAAATCAAAAAAAGTTATGGGATCTCTATAGTTATATTGAAATTTCTGAGGAAGAATTTTTAATCTTATACGATTTAGCCCGCAAGGAAAAGGATTTAAAGTCAGCGTTTCATGAACTTATGATGAAATATGTAAAAACGTATATGAATTTCGAAAATATAAAAAAGTACATTAAAAAACTAAACATAGATATAAATCAATCCAGTCTTACTTTAGCTAAAAAAATTCGTCCTTTATTTCAGCTTTTAGATAAGATTGAATATACTTTTAGCGAAAAAGAAAAAGAGCTATTGCTGGAGGAACCTTTATTTAAAAATTTATTTGAAACATTTAGTAAAAAAAGTACTTTAAAAAAAGAAGATTTTATAAAAATACATCGAGAAAGTAAAAGTTTTATGGAACTTTGCGAAGCGTTTTTTGAAAAAAAAGATTTATTTATAAATTTAGAAGATATTGAAGAAATCTCCGATGAAGATTTTGAAAAAATTCAAGAAGAATATGAAAAAAATGAAATTCCTATTAACAATCCAGTACTTATGTATTTAAGAGAAATCGGTTGCATTCCTTTATTAAATGCGAATGAAGAGAAATTTTTAACGGAAAAATGTAGTTTAGGAGATGAAGAGGCTAAGAAAAAATTAGTAGAAGCCAATTTACGTTTAGTGGTAAGTATTGCATATCGTTATGTAGGACATAGACTTTCATTTTTAGATTTGATTCAATATGGAAATGTAGGATTAATGAAAGCTGTAGACAAATTTGATTACAATAAAGGTTTTAAGTTTTCAACTTATGCTACTTGGTGGATTCGTCAAGCCATTACTCGCGCTTTAGCAGATCAAGCAAGAACTATACGTGTTCCCGTTCATATGGTAGAAACAATTAACAAAATGGCTCGTATTCAAAGACAATTGACACTTGAATTAAATCGTGAACCTAGTGAGGAAGAAGTAGCAAAAAAAATAGGTATTTCTGTTGAGAAAGTTCGTGAAGTTATTAAAATAAGTCAAGATCCTGTATCACTAGAAACACCTATTGGAGAAGAGGAAGATTCACATTTAGGAGATTTTGTTCCTGATGCTAGTAGTATGACGCCAGAAGAATACGCTACTAATGAGATTTTAAAAGAAGAAATTCGAGCTGTTTTAGAAACTCTTCAAGAACGAGAGCAAGAAGTTTTAGAACTTCGATTTGGTCTTGTAGATGGAACAAGCCATACTTTAGAAGAAGTAGGAAAGCGTTTCAATGTTACACGTGAGAGAATTCGTCAAATAGAAGCTAAAGCTTTACGAAAACTAAGCTATCCTTCTCGCGCAAAAAAATTGAAAGATTATATTGATTTTTATACCACCAATAAAAGAGCTCTAGAAGTTCCTTTTACTACATATGATAAGAAAGAAGGGTTAAATTTTATTCCAAACTCTACAAATTGGAGTGTCAAAAAAGATAAAGTAGAAGAAAAAGAAAAACCAGTAGCTTATGCAAAAAAGATTCCTATTTCTGCAGCTAAGAATGAGTTAAATACCAATTCTACTAAAGATCCAATCTTAGTAGCTTCCCAGCCGATTCCTCAAAAGGATACAAATCATAAGAAACCTTCATTAACTAAAAGAGAATATGAGATTATAGAACTTCGATTTGGTTTAAAAGATAGAAACGTAAGAACTATAAAAGAGACAGCTAGTCTTATTAATTTAAATAATTCTTATCTTTCACAATTAATAAAATCTATTCTTCAAAAGTTAAAAGAAAATCCAAAGATTTGGTTGGATTGGAATGATGATGAAACAAAATTAAAAATGGTTTTAAATTATAATGGTTTTATTAAATTAATGTTGGAACACCCTGAAATTTCTTTAGAAAAATGGCGAGAATATATTGCCAATTTATCTGAAGATCAACAAAAAGCTATTATCGCAAAAAATGGTGAAACTTTATTTGAAAATAATAAAGGCCTTGATTATAAAACGAAAAGCATGTATGAAAACGCTATAATAAATTTAAGAGATTACTGTGAAGGAAAACGCAATATTATGAGTCAAGAAGAAAAGCATAATAAAATTATTGAACCATTCTTTTCTAAATTTAATGAATACGAAAAAATAAAAACTTTTTGGGCCTTTTTACAATGTAAAATTTTTTTGAGAAATGCAGCCTTTTTAAAGTATGGTGAAAATTTAAATCTACAAAAAGAAATTCCAAAAGAAAAAAGGAATTCTAGTTATACTTATCTATATATTTTAAAAAAAGAAATGCTTTCTATTTTAAATGGTGAAAAAAACTTATTGAATTTTGTATTAAAATATACAGAAAAGGAAAGAACAGAAGCGATAGTAATTTTAAATGAAGAAGAAATTATTTTATTAAAAAAATTTCATGGAGAAAATTTAAATGAATTAAAAATGCCAATAGTAGAAGAAATGACTTTAAAGGAACTTGTAGAAGAATATGAAAGAATTACTTTGAAATTAGAAAAAGAAATTTTAAAAGCAAGAAAGAATGAAGTATTACAAACAAAAAGAAACCAATGGCTTTTAGAAAATATAAAAGCACAACTGTTTGACTACTTAGCTAAATCATACAAAAATATAATAAATGATAAGATTTTAGAAGAGAGCATAGATTCTATGGTAAACGAATTCCTATACACTTTGGATAAAAAAATTATTATGTACTTGGCAAATCTTTATAAAGATGATCCTAAAACACCTGAAGCACTTTCTATTCTTAATCAATTAAAACAACTATTTGCTGTTAAAATACAAGCAACGTATCCTTTATATAGTCTAGAAATGATTGAAAAGAGTATAGAAGAAGTTTTTAAAAATTATCAAGAAGATATACAATTCGAAGAAGAAATTGTTAGATATTTAAAAAATGCCTTATAAAATGTAAGGCTTTTTTCTTGGCAATAGTACACTTGTATGCTAAAATAAAAATAAGGTGGTCAAGATGTTTAGTTTTATTAAAGGAATTGTTCGTGAAACTGAAAAAAATTATATAACAGTAGAAAATAATGGAATTGGGTATCAAATTTTTGTTGCCAATCCTTTTGGATTTCCAATAGATGAAGAGCAAAAAGTTTTTATTTATACTTATATAAAAGAAGATGAATTTTCTTTATATGGATTTAATACATTAGAAGAAAAAGAACTTTTTTTAAAATTAATTAGTGTTAAAGGGGTAGGACCTAAATTAGCTCTTCCTATGTTTGCTTTAGGAAGTGTTACTGGAATTTTAGATGCAATTGATCGCGAAAATATTTTATATTTAACAAAATTTCCAAAAGTGGGAGAAAAAGTGGCACGTCAAATTATATTGGATTTAAAAGGAAAATTAGTAAAAAAAGAAAATGTTTCTACAACAGGATTTGAGGAAGTAATAGAGGCATTAGAAAGTTTAGGATATAAAACGGCGGATATAAAAAAAGTTTTACCGCAAATAGATACTTCTTTAAAAATTGAAGAACAAATCAAAGAAGCTTTAAAATTATTATTAAAATAGAAAGGTACAAGTATGGAAGATCGAATTATAGATGTAGAAGAAAAACAAGAAGATGTGTTTGAAAAAAATATTCGTCCAGAAAGTTTAGAGGAATACATTGGTCAAACCGAAATCAAAGAAAATATTAGAGTGTTTATAAAAGCCGCTCTTATGAGAGAGGAACCGTTAGATCATGTATTATTGTATGGTCCCCCAGGACTTGGTAAAACAACACTTGCACATATTATTGCAAATGAACTTGGAACAAACATTAAAACCGCTAGTGGTCCTTCTATTGAAAAAACAGGAGACTTAGCAGCGATACTTTCCACACTAGAGCCAGGGGATGTTTTGTTTATTGATGAAATCCACCGTATGCCAAAATTTATCGAAGAAGTATTGTATCCAGCCATGGAAGATTTTGAAATTGATTTGGTTATTGGTGAGACAGGAAAGTCTAGAAATATCAAAATTGATTTGCCACCCTTTACTTTAGTGGGCGCAACCACTCGTGCTGGAGATATTTCTTCGCCTTTACGAGATCGTTTTGGTATTATTTCCAAATTAGAATACTATAAAAATGAAGAATTAGAATGCATTTTAAAAAGAACAAGCCGCGTATTGGGAATGCCAATTGAAGACGCAGCGGCTAAAGAATTAAGTGGAAGATGCCGAAAAACTCCTCGTATTGCTAATCGTTTATTCAAAAGGGTTCGCGATTTTACTTTGGTAGAAGGAAATAGTAAAATTACCAAAGAAATAACTTTGAGATCGTTAGAAAGATTGAAAGTAGACGCCTATGGATTGGATGCAATTGATATAGAATATTTAACAAGTCTCATTACAAAATTTAATGGAGGTCCAGTAGGTGTTGAGACCATTGCCACGTCAATTGGAGAAGAAGTATCAACAATTGAGGATGTGGTAGAACCATTTTTATTGCAAGAAGGATTTATTAAAAGAACACCACGTGGTCGAGTAGCAACCGAAAAATCCTATGATCATTTAAAGATTAATCATAACGAATCTATGTTTTAAATAAGTGGCTTGTAAAAGGTTATAAGTGAAGAGAAAAATGCTAAAGTGATGCAAAAATTAAAAAACGTTAAATAGCAAAAGAAAGAAGAGAACGTGTATGAAAACGGATGATTACAATTACAATTTGCCAGAAGAATTAATTGCCCAAACCCCCTTAGAGAGAAGGAGCAATTCACGCCTTTTGATAATGGACCGTTTTACAGGAAAAACAGAGCATAAAAAATTCAATGAAATTGTCTCTTTATTTCATAAAGGTGATGTTTTAGTACTTAACGATACCAAGGTAATTCCAGCAAGATTAATTGGAGAAAAGATGGAAACAAAAGCGCATATTGAACTTTTGCTTTTAAAAGAATTAGATGGCGATTGTTGGGAATGTTTATCACGTCCTTTTAAGCGTTTACAAGTGGGGACTAAAATAAAATTTGGTAATTCTTTGCTTATTGCAGAAGTTATCGAAAAAAAAGAAGAAGGAATTGTAAGGGTTCGTTTTTTCTATCAAGGAATTTTTTTAGAGATTTTAGAACAACTAGGCGAAATGCCACTTCCTCCATACATTCATGAAAAACTAGAGGATAAAAATCGTTACCAAACAGTATACGCTAAAAATATTGGGAGTGCAGCTGCACCAACAGCAGGTCTTCATTTTACAAAGGAACTTATAAAAGAAATTGAAAAGAAAGGCGTTATAATAACGCGAGTTACATTGCACGTTGGACTTGGAACTTTTCGACCTATAGAAGTTGAAGATGTCAGTAAGCATAAAATGCATAGTGAATTTTATAAAATGTCAAAAGAAACTGCTGATCTTTTAAATCAAGCGAAAAAAGAAAATCGAAAAATAATTGCAGTGGGAACAACTACTACAAGAACTTTAGAAACAATTATTCAAAAATATGGAAAATTTACAGAATGCGAAGGGAATACAGATATTTTTATTTACCCAGGATTTGAGTTAAAAGCGATTGATGGATTAATTACGAATTTCCATTTGCCTAAAAGTACGCTTTTAATGCTAGTAAGCGCTTTTTCAAAAAAAGAATTTATATTAAAAGCTTATGAAGAAGCTATCAAAAATAAGTATCGTTTTTTTTCCTTTGGAGATGCAATGTTTATAAAATGATGTTATAATAGCAAACAGGTGATTTAAAAATGAATAGAAAATATATAGAATTAAGCAAAAATAAAAATATGAAAGTTTTTCCTATAAAAACACCTGATGGAAATGCTTTTCGTATTGAGGAATTGTTAATGCTGGGGGATAGGCCTATATTTCTTTATTTTGTTGCTGATCGTTTTGGAAAATCTCTATCTAATGTTTTTAATACTTATTTTGGAAATGAGTGTAAAGATATTTTTAATAATTTAGGATGGATAGAATACAAAATACAATTATTAAATCGTATTCAAAAAGATTTAATTGAAAAAAAACAATCCTTTACTTTAGAAAATAAAGAATGGGTTCGTTAAATTTTTTTATCGAACTCGCTGACAATTGTTGGAAATCTTTTATTATAGTAAGTTTCTATTTGTAGTAATCTAGAATCATAACGAACTTCAAATTCTTCCGTAAATCTTCTTATTATTTCTTCCTTTTTTACTTCCTCCATAGCAATTTGTAGCAACTTTAATTCAGGATCAAAAGCAAATAGTAAAAATAAAAAACATTCATCATGAGGATTTAATTTTGGTTCAATATCTACTCGTAGATATAAATTTAATAGATTATAAATAGCGTATAATTTTTGTTGGTTATTAAAATTTTGATTTTGTTTTGCCCAAAAACGAGCAACTTCTTCAATTTGGTTCTTTCTCTCTTCACTTACAGATTTAAATCCATAAAATTTATTTTTTTCATAAAAAAGATGTTTTTGATTGTAATTGTAATGATTTTCGTAATTTATATGCTTGATTTTTTGGTATCCTTTGTACATAAATATTCCTCTTTTCAAATTTCATTTTAAATAAAAAAACAGAATGAAGTCAAATTTTTTATGATATAATATCAATAGAAAAAATGGTGATGTTTATGAAACTTGATTTTAAAGTAAAAAAAGAAGAAAGTCGTACAAGTGCTCGATTAGGAGAAATTTATTATAATGGGAAAATTTATAAAACCCCTATGTTTATGCCTGTTGGAACGCAAGCCACTGTAAAAACGCTTTCTCCAGAAGAAATAAAGGAAATGGAAGCTGGTATTATTCTTTCCAATACCTATCATTTATGGCTAAGACCAGGAGAAGAAATTGTTCATCTTGCGGGAGGACTTCATAAATTTATGAATTACGACGGTCCAATTCTAACAGACTCAGGTGGATTCCAAGTATTTTCGTTAGCAAAACCAAAAGACATTTCGGAAGAGGGTGTTCTTTTTAAAAATCATTTAAACGGAGATCAATTATTACTTACACCAGAAAAGTCGATTGAAATTCAAAACAAATTGGATAGTGATATTGCAATGAGTTTTGATGAATGTCCTCCTGCAAGTGCGTCTTATGAGTATTTAAAACAAAGTATTGAAAGAACTATTCGTTGGGCAAAACGTGGAAAAATGGCTCATAAAAATGAAAAGCAAATGTTATTTGGAATCGTACAAGGTGGAGCCTACGAAGATCTTCGAAAATTTAGCGCTTTAGAAACTGTCAAACTTGATTTTGATGGTTATAGCATTGGAGGAGTTGCTAACGATCATGAAAGCAAAGAGGATATGTATAAAGCGTTTGAATATTCGACAAAATACCTTCCTAAAGAAAAACTCCGATACGCTATGGGAATTGGTGAACCCATAGATATAATAGAAGGGGTTTTACGAGGAATTGATTTATTTGATTGCGTAAGTCCAACAAGACTTGCAAGGCATGGGCATGCTTTTACCTCTTTAGGAAAAATTAATCTTAAGAATGCTAAATACAAAAAAGATTTTACTCCAATTAGTGAAGATTGTGATTGCTATACATGTAAAAATTACACGAAAGCTTATATTAAACATTTGATAAACTGTGAAGAATCCTTTGGAGCGCGTCTTTTATCAATTCATAACATTCGTTTTTTAATTTCGTTAACTGAAAAAATAAGAATGGCCATTCAAAACGATACTTTATTGGAGTTTCGTCAAGAATTCCTTCAAAATTATTATGGAGGGACTTATGGGGAAGAATAAACTATGGATTTATTTCACATGCTTAAGCATTCTTTTATTGATAGGAATTCCTTCAACTTACAAAGTAATTACTCAGCATAATACAAGAATGTTAAAATACACAACACAAAAAATTATTGAGGCTGCAAAAGATTGTTATTACAACAATTCTTGTATTGGGGAGGAAATAACCTTAGAAGAAATTTATGAAAAAACAGGACTTGTAGAAATGCACAATCCTGTTACTAAAAAAATATACAATAAAAAATCTTATGTTAGCGTTAAAGATAATTTTCAATTTATAGAGATTAACGAATAAAGAAATCGCTTTATTCTTTTTTTTGGTTGATTCCAATTGTCGCACCAACAACACTAGCAAAAAGCAGAGATAAGTAATAAAGAATGCGTATCATTTGAAATCCCGTTTGAAAAAGAAGTAAGTTAAAGAAAAAAAGTATTAGGAGTAAAAGAAAACCAATTTTTAGCCCTTCCAAAAAACCACGATTCTCTGTTTGCTTGCCCATTTTGTATCCAAAGGCTAGAAATACAATAAGTATATAAAGGTAGGATAAGACATTTACTACTTTTGTGGGCAACAAAAGATAATAAAGCAAACTTAAAAATACACTACCTCCCAATAAAAAACCTAAAAATTTAAGAAGAGTTAAACCATAGTACTTCACATATTTCATCCAAATCACCTAATAATATTTATGATAATGATTAAAACTTTATGAAAACTATCATAATAGTATTGGAGAGTGATTGTATGGAATTAGTAACCATTGTGTTTAGAACTACATTTTTTTATTTTTTTATTGTTCTTGCTTATCGAATTATGGGAAAAAGAGAAATTGGCCAATTAGGTGTCATTGATCTAATTGTATCCATATTAATTGCAGAATTAGTAGCTATAAGTATTGAGAATATTAAAGACTCTATTTTCTTTACCATTATTCCAATTGTCTTATTAGTTGTATTAGAAGTTGGACTTGCTTTTATCAGTATAAAATCTAGAACTTTTCGTACACTTTTCGGAGGAAAACCATCTTTAATTATTGCAAATGGAAATGTAAACTACAAAGAAATGGTTCGACAAAGGTATAGTATGGATGACTTGCTTTTAAGTTTGAGACAAAACTCTATTAAAAGTATAGATGAAATTGAATACGCTTTTTTAGAGCCAAATGGAAAATTATCTATTTTTAAATACAATTTGTTGCATAGCAAAAGCAATTACCCAATGCCTATTATAGTTGATGGAGAATTGCAACAAAAAGCTTTGAGTTTTATTAAAAAAGACAAACGTTGGCTAGAAGAAGAACTTGCGACTAGAGGATTAAAAATAGAGGATGTTTTCTACGCTTTTAAAAAGAAAAAGAAAATATATTTAATTAAGAAAAGCAATTTATAAAATTTCCTATTTTCTAAAGTATCTAAAAATGGTATACTAACATGAGAAAGTTAGGAGTTTTTTATGGAAGATATACCTTTAATTACTATAGAAAACGAGGAATCGTTTTTAAGACAAATTTCAAAACCCGTCAATGAAGAGGATTTGGATTTAGAGAATGATTTAAAAAAGTTGGAACGATATTGTAAAGAAAATCAAGTTCTAGCTCTAGCAGCCATTCAAATAGGAATTCCCAAAAGAATTATTTATTTAAAAAATACCAATTTAAAATTAGTTCAAAAAAAACAAGAAAACAAGTTGACAAAAGAAGACGAAATGTATAATGAAGCAAGAATTTTAATAAATCCTATTATAAAAGAAAAAATTGGATTAACAGAATATTGGGAAGCCTGTGCGAGTTGTTTGGATTCTATGGGTTTAGTAAAAAGACCTTATGAAATTGTTATAGAATATTTGGACAAAAATTGGAAGAAATGTCAAGAAACATTTACTGGTTTTCCGGCCACCGTATTATCCCACGAATTGGATCACTTGGATGGTATTTTACACATCGATATTGCAGAAGAAGTTTTAAATATGAAATTGGAAGAAAGAAAAAAATTTCGTCAAACACACGACTATAAAATTTTTGAAAAAAAAGGCAATTTTTCTGAATTGTCAGAAATAAAAAAAGATTGTACTTTGACAAAATCTATGTTACCCTAATCGAAAAGGAAAGTAATTATGTCAAAAAGTATATTTGAATTGTTGACTTTAATAGAAGCATACCAAAAGTACAGTCAACTGGCTTCTATTTTAACTCAGGAAGAACATAAAAAATATTTTCAAAGCGCAAAAGTGGTTACTTTAAAACTAATTGAAAAATTCTGTAAACAAAAAAAGATTATTATAGAAGATTTGCAATATTTTTATGAAAACGCTACAAAGTATTTGAATACAAAGAACCAATTTTCTCCTTCTTTACAAAAAATCTTAAATCCTATCAGTGAAATCGATCGTACAATTCAAGATTTGCAAGAACAAGATTTATTATTTGGTGGAGACTTAAGCGGTTTGAAGATAGAAAATACAGATTTATCAAGTTTGCTATTTTGTAAAATCATGGGACGAAAAGCGTTACAAGAAAAAAAAGAAATGGAAGAAAATTTAGAAATGAATATTCTTTCCATTTTAAAAGAAAATGGAGAATATTATTTTGAAGCGGTACATAATGAATGGATAAATATTTTAAATGAGAAAATGAAAAACAAGAATTTGACGGAAGAACAATATAAAAATTATTTGAGAAATATTGAGTACATTTCTAATTATTACTGGATGTTGCACAAAAAACAAAATAGAATGTTGACTTTAAATTTAAAAATAGGCATTTGAAAGATTTAAACAAAAGGAATGTTGAAATTTAATTTGGAAGAGTAGACATTACTTTTTTTATTTTGTAAAGATTGGTACTTACAACGAAAATAATATTAACGATTTCAGATAAAATAAGTCCATAAATTCCGATACGAAAAAAAGAAAAAAAAGCTAAAACTATATTTTTTAGAATCACGCCGATCAAAGTAATTTTCATTGTAAATTTGGCGAGTCCAAGTCCTTGTAAAGTACTAATCAGAGGGCTTTCTAAATAAAAAAGTACAAAGAAAGGAGCGAGAACTTTAATATAATCAATTCCACTATTTGTATGATATAAAATCCACAAAAGAGGTTCTTTGAAAAAGAAAATAAAAATACTAAAAACAAGACCCAAAAGAAAGGAAATGAGCATAGCTTGACGAAATCTTCTTTTTAACATGATTCCATTTTTCTTTTGATAAAATTTACTCATTTCAGGAATTAAAGCATTGGATATTGCCGCGACAAAAAAACTAGGCATTGTTAAAAGACCAATAGAATAGGCATTATAAGCTCCATATTCCAATAAAATAAAATCGCTAGAATATCCTACAAATAACAAAATATTAGTTAATAAAATGGGTTCAAAGAAAAAACCGATGTTTCCAATAAATCGTGAGGAAACTGTTGGCAAACTAACATTTAATACCTCTTTGATCGTGTGTATGTTTGGTTTTAAATCATTTTTCGTAATAAGTGCATTTTTAGGAATAAAAAATAAAAATACAATAATGGAAGCAATTTCTGAAACAATATTAAACAAAATCAAAGCAATGACAGCTGCTAAAATACTAATAGTAACAAAATAAGGTAAAAACAAGACAATTAGAATAAGACGTACAACTTGTTCAAGAGAATTGGATAAAGCGTAGGGAATCATTCTTTGTTTTCCAAAAAAATATCCTTTTACAATACTTGATAAACTAACAAAAGGTAAAGTAATCGTACAAGCTAAAAGAAGCAAATAAGTTTTATCATTTTTTAAAAGATGAAGTGCAATAAACTTGCTAGTCATTAACATGGTACTCAAAAGCATTACATTCACTAGTATAATAATAAATATCGAAGAACAAATAATTTTAATACTTCTTGTTTTTTCTTCAGCAACGAGTTTGGATATAGCAAGCGGCATAGCAAGAGTAGCAATGGTAATTAAAAGGGAATACGTAGGCATAACAAGAGAATGTAAACCTACACCTTCTTCTAAAATAATACGAGTATAAATAATTTTGATAATAAAACCAAGGATTCGAGTTACAAATCCACCTAATATAAGTACTATGGTTGATGTTAAAAATTTGTTTTTCATGTTATGTCCCCTTTAAAAATACTTAAAAATGCTTTATAATAAATATATGTTTTAGGAGGCAAAATATGGTAAATGAGAATATTGGAACTTTAAAAGATTTGTACAATCGTGTTTTGCCAGCATTAAAATCTAAAGTAAAAGAATTAAAAAAAAATCATTTAACTTTTATAGGGGAAAAAGACGTTTGGAACTGTCTAAAAAATACAAAATGGAAAGATGAAAATGATTTGACGCTTTATGACATTGTAAATGATATATTATTTATTGAAGAACAGAAAATTATCGAATACCTAAATTCCAAAGAAGAATTTGTTATAGAGCCTTATAAGCAAGAATTAAAAAATACAGGAGAAGAGGACACTATTTTATGAAAAAGGATATTCCTAAACTAGAAGATTTACTAAATATATTAAAAGGAAATTTTTTAGAAAAAGAATTAAAAGAAGTTGAAAAAGCTTACTTTTTTGCCGAAGAAAAACACAGAGAAAAAGTACGTTTGACAAATGAACCTTATATTACGCATCCATTAAATGTAGCTTTAATTTTAAGCGAACTAAATGTAGACAAAATTACAATTATGTCTGCTCTTTTGCATGAGGTTATTAATAATGGAGATACAACAGAAGAAGAATTGCAGAAAAATTTTGGTACAGAAATTACAAGTATTGTAAAAAGTATTAGCACAATCAATAAATTAGAATTACCGGATAGCAAAGAATCTAGCGCAATTTATTTAAGAAAAGTGCTTGTGGGTCTTGCAGAAGATGTACGTGTTTTGTTTATTAAACTTGCAGATCGCCTTCATAATATGCGGACTATTTGGGCTGTAAATCCTGAAAAGCAAAAAAGAAAAGCCAATGAAACAATGAATGTGTTAATACCAATTGCCCATCGCTTAGGAATATATTCCATTAAAAGTGAATTAGAAGATTTGTGTTTGAGATATTTAAAGCCCGATGTATATGACGATATTTTGAAACATTTAAGTTCTTCTGTAGAAGAATTAAACGAAGTCTTAGAAGAAATGCAAGAAAGTATTTCTGAAATATTAATAGAACACGGTATTAAGTTCCGTATCAAAAGTCGTGTAAAAAGTATTTATAGTATTTATAAAAAATTATCTACCTGGCGTAAATGGAGCGATATATACGATATACTGGCTTTACGTATCATTGTTGAAAAAGAGAGTGAATGCTACCTAACAATAGGCTTAATTCATTCAAAATTTCGTCCTATTGCCAAACGTTTTAAAGACTATATCGCGATGCCAAAAGAAAATATGTATCAATCTTTGCATACAGGAATTATTGGAAGAAATGGACATGTTTTTGAAGTACAAGTAAGAACTTATGAAATGGATGAAATAGCTGAAAAAGGAATTGCTTCCCATTTTTCTTATAAAGAAAAAGGAACTAAAAAAATTCAGAGTATGATGGAACAAAAATTAGAAATTTTTCGTAATATGATTGAATCTTATAAGGAAAACGAAAACGTAGAAGATTTTGCAAGAAGTATGAATACAGACTTTTTAGGAGATTTGATTTATGTATTTACTCCAAAAGGCGACGTTGTAGAACTTCCAAAAGGTTCAACACCAATTGACTTTGCTTATCGAATTCATTCAAAAGTAGGAGATTCAACCATTGGTGCAATTGTAAATGAGGAAATTGTTCCATTATCTTATGAATTAAAAGACAATGATTGTGTTAAAATTAATACGAATAAAAATGGAACACCAAGCAAAGAATGGTTGGAATTTGTAAAAACTACTGGTGCAAAAAATAAAATTAAATCCTATTTTAGTAAACAAGATCGTATGGACTACATAGAAAATGGAAAAAACATTTTAGAAAAAGAACTTCGAAAGCAAAAATTATCTTTCAATGAAGTTTTTACAGAAGAAAAACTAGAAAAAGTTTATAAAGATTTAAAAATAAACGATATGGAAGAAATTTATCTTGCGATAGGTTCATTTCGCTATACCGCTGGGTATGTTATAAAATTGACAACTGAGGAAAAGCAAACCTTATCGGATGCTTTAATTGAGAAAGTAACCAAAGTCAAAAGTATACCTAAAACCAATAATAAAAATGATATTGTAGTTGGAGAATACAATGACATATTGGTAACATTAGCCAAATGTTGTAAACCTGTAAAAGGAGATAAAATTATTGGTTATATTACTAAAGGAGAAGGAATTTCCGTACACTGCGCCAATTGTTCTAATATACTAGATAAAAATGAAAGATTGATTTCTGTTTTATGGAGCGAAAAAGAAAATGGAGAATATTATACAGATATTTTCATTGAAACGTTAAACGATAAAAATTATGTTACGGATATTATTAATAAAGCAAGTAGCAAAAATATAAATGTTGTCTCTTTGAATATGAATGACACTACAGAAAACTCTTTATACAATTTAACCATTAAAGTTAAAAATACTACTGAATTAAATGATTTTTTAAATAGTTTGTATTCACTTACTTTTGTAAAGAAAGCAGGAAAAAAATAATGCGAGTGGTTGTACAGCGAAGTAAAGAAAGTAGTGTATGCGTAAATGGAAATTTGGTTTCAAAAATCAAAAAGGGTCTTGTTCTTTTGGTAGGATTTACGGACACGGACACCACTGAAGATATTGATTATATAGTTAGAAAAATTGTAAATATGCGTTTGTTTCACGATGAAAATGGAGTAATGAATAAAAGTATTTTAGAAGTAGAAGGAAGTATTTTATCTATAAGTCAGTTTACTTTATACGCAGATACAAAAAAAGGCAATCGTCCTTCTTATACAAAAGCCATGAAAAAAGAAGAAGCAATAAAACTTTATGATTTATTGAATCAAAAACTTAGTAAACAAGTAAAAACACTTACCGGAGTATTTGGTGCGGATATGAAAGTTAGCATTTTAAACGATGGTCCTATTACTATATTGTTGGATTCAAAGGATAAGTAAACTAAGAAGTTGGAACTAGAAATTAACTATAAGACATGAATGAAATGGGTACTAATTTTTAACACCTTTTTATTTGCCTGTGCTATAATACTAGTAAAGTGAGGTATATTATGTTAGAGTTAAAAACTGATTCTAGAAAAGTAGAAAAGGGAGATACATTTCTTGCGATTCGTAACGTAAATCGAGATGGACATGATTATATAGAGCAAGCCATTCAAAATGGTGCAAGTAAAATAATTTGTGAAAAAGGATCCTACTCAGTAGAAACTGAAATCGTATCAAATACAAAAGAGTATTTAAATGAATATTTGTATACAAATTATTACCCTAAAATAAAAGATATGAATTTTATTGGAGTGACAGGCACCAATGGAAAAACGACAATTTGTTTTCTAGTGTATCAAATGCTTAAAAAATTAGGTCATAACCCAGCGTATATTGGAACCATTGGATTTTATTATAAAGATACAAAAAAAGAATTAAATAATACAACGCCTGATACGGATCTTTTATATGAAATGTTTCTAGAAGCAAAAGAAAATAATTGTGATACCATTGTGATGGAAATAAGTAGTCATGCACTCGATAAAAATAGAATTTATGGACTAGAGTTTGATGAAGTGGCGTTTACAAATTTAACCCAAGATCATTTGGATTATCATGAAACAATGGATAAATATAAAGAAGCCAAACAAAAACTATTTAAACGTACGCGTAATCAAAAAATTGCCATTATCAATGGAGATGATCAGTATGGAAAAGATTTTATATTTGATGAAAACAACAATACAATTATAAGTGCAAACAGCGGAAATTGCACGATTACTAGTATAGACTTTTCTCACTTGGATACAAAAATCACCTTTTCTTTTGAAAAGACCAGTTACGAAACTACAATAAAAATGGTTGGAAGATACAACGTATACAATTACTTAACTGCACTTTTTCTTGTTAAAAATTTAGGGCATTCTATTGAAGAAATTTTAAATTTATCCAATGGATTGTCTGCCCCAAATGGACGTATGGAAAAAATAGATTATAAAACCAATAGTATTTTTATTGATTATGCTCATACACCTGATGCTGTTGAAAATGTTTTAAAAAGTGCTGAAGAATATAAAAAAGGAAAAATAATTACAATAATAGGTTGTGGAGGAGATAGAGACCCGATGAAACGTCCTATAATGGGAAAAATTGCCGAAAAATTTTCAGATTATGTTCTTTTTACAAATGATAATCCTCGTACAGAAGATGAAAGGAAAATTATGAACGACATTTTATCAGGCGTACAAAAAGATAATCATGAAGTTATTTTTGATAGAAAAGAAGCCATTCGTAAAGGAATAGAACTTTTAAAAGAAAATGATATTTTAATGATCTTAGGGAAAGGTCACGAAGATTATCAAATTATTGGCACTGAAAAACACCATTTTAGTGATAAAGAAGTTGTCGAAGAATATACAAAAGTAAATTAAGAATTTACTTTTTTTATGTTATAATCGATAGTAACAAGGTGAAAAAATGAAATACGAAATAAAAAATGGAAGTGTTTTTTTAAACGGAAATTCTATATTGGACGAAATAAATTTCGATATTACTGAAAAAAGTCACATTGGCGTTGTAGGTAAGAATGGAAGTGGAAAAACAACTTTATTAAAATCTTTGATAAACAATGAAATGTTAGAAGAAGGAATTGAAGAAACCTCACTATTCATAAACAAAATAGGAAACTTTTCTATCGGGTATTTAGAACAAGTCACGTTCGATAATGAAAATACAACTCTTTTTGAAGAAATAAAAAAATCTTTTCAAGAAATAATAGATTTAGAGAAAAAAATAGATACATTGGTTAAGAAAATGGAAACCAATTCCTCATTGAAATTTATAAATGAATACACCACTTGTTTGGAACGATACGAAACTTTAGGAGGGTATACTTACCAAAAAGAATACGAAATCATGCTAAAAAAATTTGGTTTCACAGAAGACGATAAATGTAAAAAAATAAGCTCTTTTTCGGGTGGGGAAAGAACAAAAATTGCATTTTTAAAATTACTACTAAAAAAACCAGATATTTTATTTTTAGATGAGCCAACCAATCATTTAGATATCGAGGCAATCGTTTGGTTAGAAAATTATTTAAAAAACTATAAAAAAGCTTTTGTAGTGGTTTCTCATGATCGTATGTTTTTAAACAATATTGCAAACACCATATACAATATTTCTAATAAAAGAGTTATAAAATATGTAGGAAATTACGAAGACTTTGAACGGATAAGAAAAGAAAATTATGAAAAAAATGTAAAAAATTATGATTTACAACAAAAGGAAATAAAAAGATTAAGAACACTTTATGAAAAATTTAGATACAAACCTTCCAAAGCAAGTATGGCGTTATCTCAACTTCGTAGAATAGAAAGAATGGAGAAGATTGATAAACCCCTAAGAATTAGTGAAAAAACATTTAAAACCAATTTAAATACAATGGAACCTAGTGGCAAAACCGTTTGTACTTTAAAAAATTTAGAAGTCGGTTTTACAGTTCCTTTCTTTACTTTGAATTTAGAAATTTTAAATGGAGAAAAAATTGGCGTAATTGGAGCGAACGGAAGTGGAAAATCAACACTTTTGAAAACCATTTTTGGAATACTAAAACCGCTTCACGGCAATGTTTCTTTTGGCTATCATGTTCGTATTGGATATTTTGACCAGTCTCTAAAAATGAACCAGGAAGAACATACGATTTTAGAAGAGTTTAAAAGCGCTTTTCCAAATTGTTTGGATAACGAAGCTAGAAATGCATTAGGAGCTTTTCTTTTTACAGGAGAAGAAACAAATAAAAAAGTATCGGTTTTATCTGGAGGAGAAAAAGTACGCTTACAATTGTGTAAAATTTTATACAATAAACCTAACTTTCTTTTGTTGGATGAACCAACCAACCACTTGGATTTGGTAGGAAAAGAACAGTTAGAATCAATTTTACAGTGTTACAAAGGAACGATATTGTTTGTTTCCCATGATCGATATTTTGTAAAAAAAATTGCATCAAAATTAATTGTTTTTGGGGAAACGGGAGCAAGTATTTTTCCTTATGGCTACGAAGAATATGTAAATAAGAAAAAAGAAAAAGAAATAGAAATTCCAAAAACAAATAAAATAGAGAAAAATACAGAAAAGAAAAGTAATCCTTTTGCTTCTCTAAAAAAAATAGAAAATGAACTAGAAAAATTAGAGAAAGAAAAAAAGTTAACATTGGAAGAAATGTATAAAAAAGAAAATTTTCTAGATTATATCAAACAAAATGAAATGCAAAAAAATCTAAATCAAATTGAAGAAAAATTAAAATTACTAGAAAAAAATTGGGAAGAATTAACGGAATTAGAGAACAAAAACTAGCAAAAATGCTTAATTTGCTAGTTTTTTATTTGGATGGCATCAATTTCTTTACCATAGATTCCCGCATAACCTTGATTTGTATTATCTACTTTAGAAACCCAAGGCAACCAGTTTCCGTTTTTTAAATGAACACGGTAAATTGCATTTTTGATTTGCACACCATCTATATTTTTAAAATTTTTTATTGAAGGCGTTTGATTGTTATTTAACCATTCGCTCCAATTCTTTTGTTCTTTAAAATGAAGTCGGTACACGAGTTTGTCAATTTTTATTCCTCCAATAGAGTTACCAAAATTTCCCGCGTATTCGTTTGTATGATTTGTCACTATAGGAAGCCATTTTTCTTTTTTATTATCGTATACTTGGTAATGAATCGAATCGTCTATTTTTTGGTTTAAATATTGATAAAAAGAAGTACAGCAAGATTTGGTCATGGATTTAGATTCATCTCCAAACCATTTTCTTGGTTTTACATCAATGTGAGTATAATAATTATTTCCACCACATTTATATCCAATCCCAAATTGATGGCCTAAATCCTCTAAAGCAAGAACAACAACTTTACTATCTATTTTTTTTCCAAAGGAATCCAGAAAACAAATATCACAAGCGTATCCTTGATGGGTGTTGCTGCCAGTTCCCCCAATAGTACTCTCATAGCTTTTGCATCGATAACCACTAGAAATATTCCCTCGAACCGCTCCTATTTTTTTCATTACTTGTTCTAAAAGAAAGGGCAAAGTGTCTGCAATAAGAATATTATGCTCTCTACCACATTTGCATTTCCATTCAGAAACGTTAAAATGTTCAGTCAATTGTGTACAATCCCTAGAATCGTATTTTATTAATTTCATAAATCCTCCTTTTGGTTTAAAATGGTTTTTAAAATGATATTGATATTGTGAAAAATGTCATAAATGCCACCCGCCGCAATTCCAGAAACAGCAATTGCCATATTAAAATCTTTAGTAAAAAACCATTCTGTAAAAGCAACGCTGATACCAATGAGGGCATTTTGAACAGGAATCATATAATTCTCAAACCAAGGGAGCTTCTTAGCTATTTTCCCCGTAATCCAAGATATCAATAAGGTAATAGTACAAAAAAATTCAGTTGAGTTTTCTTTTATCATAAATGTAGGGTGATTTCATTCATATGATCAAAATAAGAATGAGAATAAGTCTTCATTGTTTTAAAGATTTGACTTTCTAAAAAAGAAATAGTGTCTAAGGCATGCTGGTACGAAGCAACCACAATCCCTTTTTTTTGAACTAAAAAACTTTGTTGGATCCGATAAGAAGTAAAATTGTTTTCTAATTGAAAAAAAGTATAGGTTTTTTCATTATTTTGTTTTGTCAAAGATGATTTTATTTTTTTGTTATTTGCAAGAACATAACTATAAATTGGACCAATAAAATGAGAATGAAACAAACGAAATTCTAAAACGTCGTAACTTCTAATTTTAGGTTTTTGGTACCATTCTAATTTTATAACAACAAAAGATTCTAGAAAATTTGTAGGAATTGTATAAACAGATATTTTTTTGTATTTGGACTCAAAAAAATAAAATTCTTTGTTAAGGATTAGTTCTTCTTTAGCTTGAGTATTTTTATAGCCAACAAAAAAAACAATCAAAACCAAAAGAATTTGTATTCTTTTCACCACAAGCACCTCCTTTCTTATTTCATCATAAAGATTGTTTTCGTTTTGTAAAAGCAACATAAAGTTCCGTCCCTAAAGCCAATTGTCGAAACCTGTCGTTTCTTGTCGAATTAAGAATTCAATTTGTATTCTTAAACTAAGAAAGGAGAACGTATATGCAAACGTAAAATAAGAAAAATTTTTTTAGTAAAAGTCATAAAAAGAAAGAAGAGGAGAAAAAATGAATTTAGACGAATTATATTTTAAAGATAATTTTACAAAAGAGGGAGATAAGGTTGATTTAGAAATCAATAAACTAACAGCAGAATGTATTACAAGTAAAAATAATAACTTTCATTTAGATAGTTCTGGGAACTTAAGTGTTTATTCAATTACTACAGAAAAGCCAATTGTAACAGAAACTTTAACAGACGTACTTTATCCAATAGGTTCCATTTACATGAATGTGAATCCGGTAAGTCCAAGTGCTTTATTGGGTGGAACATGGGAACAAATAAAAGATAGATTTTTATTAGCGTGTGGAAATAATTATATAAATGGAACAATGGGTGGAAGTGAATCTCATTTTCATGAAACAACCAATCATGAGCTTACTTACGAGGAAATGCCTTCACACAGACATATTGGGCTTTTTTGTGACAACGATATAAGATTAAACAACAATGGTGGAACAGAAAGTTATTCTTTAACTTGGACAGGAGGAAATAAAGGACACACCGTGCCATTTGTAACAGGACCTGCCGGGGCTTCAAAAGCTCACAACCATGGAAACACGAATAACGCTAGTAGTATGCCACCTTATTTAGCGGTCTACGTATGGAAAAGAATTGCATAAGGGTGTTTTTATGAAAGAAATTATTAGTTTACGAAAACCTCGCGAAAAACATTTTTTAAATGAAGACGGAAGTTTTACTCTATACG
Organism: uncultured Mycoplasmatota bacterium; assembly: GCA_947574215.1. Lineage (GTDB taxonomy): Bacteria > Bacillota_I > Bacilli_A > RF39 > UBA660 > MGBC108787. The sequence continues at coordinate 50,727 of CANPIX010000004.1, forward strand.
CTTATGATTCTGATATACATTATCTAAAAAATGGAGAATATGTTGAAATAGATAATAATTTGGTGGAACAAAAAGATTTTTTTACAACAAAAGATAATACCTTAGGCATCTATTTTGCAAATCAAAATAGTAAGGATTTTATAGTAAAAGTAGAAAAAGATACTTATAAAATTCAGTTTGACTTATTGGAAAAATATTTAGATCCTGAAATTAAAGAAAATTCCATTCTTTATAAAAATATTTTAGAAAATATTGATATAAAGTACGATATTTTTTCCAAGAAAGTAAAAGATACCATCATTCTAAAAAAGAAAAGCAACCAAGTTACGAATTTAAAATACAAAATCAAAACCAATTTACAACTTACATTAGATAAAAATAAGATTCTTATCTTTGATAAAAACGAGCATTTGTTTACTATAGAAAAACCAACATTGAACGATAAAAATCTTACAAACTATCCTATAGAATATACTCTTATTCCAATAGAAGATGGTTACCTTCTTGGTTTTCAAATTAACGAAGAAATTTTAATGAAAGAAGAACTGTATCCTTTAACAATTGATCCCACACTCGATATAGAAGAACAACAAAATATTTTTGACACTTATATTTATTCTGGAGATACAAACGACAATCGAGATGATAGAGATTTTGTAAGAATTGGAGTTAACCAATCCAATCGTGTTTATAGAACACTTCTTAAATTCAATCTTCCAACTCTTCCAACCGCTTGCAATATTATCAAAGCGATCGCTTGTTTAACTTCTCACAAAGACAATTATGTAAATGTTGAAAATATGCAATTTTCTCCTATTACAGTTCACAAGATAACCGCCCCATGGAATGAAAAATACGCCAATTGGGAAAATATGCATGACAAATACGATGAAAAAATCGAAGACTGGTTTTTAGGAGAACATTCTGTTGTTGTACCTAAAGAAGGAGGAGGTTTTCAAATAGAATTGCATTCCAATTGCTTTTCTATCACAAATTTAGTAAAAAAGTGGTATGCTGGAGAAGAAAATAATGGCGTTTTACTCAAATACGAAACAGAAATATATGAAGAAAGTACAGAGTATGAAGCACAAGATTATATTTTTTATACCAAAAATAGTTCTATAGAAAACTCTAAACCAACTTTAATTATTCAATATCGTAATCAAAACGGATTGGAAAATTATATGTCTTATCAAACCATTAATTTAGAACAAGGAATTTCTTATATAAATAATTTAAATGGAAATGTTACGAATGTTTTTGATATCATTAAGACATTAGATAATAAATTTCCTTTGCAATTAAATTTAATTTATAATACCAATGATGTGATTGCAAATACGAACCTAGGTTGTGGAATAGGTTTTCAATGGAATTATTACCAAACGCTAAAAGAAGTTAATTTTGATAATGTTTCATTAGAATACTTAGATAGTGACGGAACATTACACTATTTTAGAAAAATAGATGACAAATTAATTGACGAAGACGGATTGGGGTTTACAGTTACAAAAGAAAATGATATTTATACTTTAACAGATAAAAGTGATAATAAATTAGAATTTACAAAAATAAATCCAGTATTGAGTGCTTATTATTTAACCAAAATAATAAATTCTAATCAAGATACGATTACTATAAATTATAATAGTAACATACAAATTAGTAAGCTATATGATGGAGCAAACGAGGAAACCAATATTCATTATTATGGTGATGAAATTGAGATTTTAAATGGGTATACGACTACAAATATTAGGCTTGAAAATAATCGTGTTACCTCAATAAAAACTAAATATGGAACAACAAATCTTTATTATAATAATCAGAATCTTATAACAAAAATAACGGATAATAATGGTTTAAGTAAAGAATATACTTATTTTGATTGTGTTCCTTATCGATTGAAGAAAATAACAGAAATGGGTTTAAACAACAAAGTAGGAAATTCTTTAGAATTTCAATATGAATATAATGTTACCCGCATAAGGGATTCTAAAGGAAGAGTCAGTGCTTATACCTTTAACAATGAAGGAAATACTCTAGGGATTACCACCTTAAGAAGTAAAGACGATTTTTTAAATGGGTATGGAATAAAACAAGAATATTATGAGAACGAAAATTTAAAAAATAAAAATAAAATTTCTTTAGAGACAAATCCTACCAAATATACAAATAATCTTATCATGGATTCTAGTTTTGAGAAAAATGTATATACAAATACATCAACCGATTTTGCAAGAACTGGAAAGAAAAGTTTAAAAATTACAGATACCTTTTCCTATCCTTTACCGAATAGAACCAAAACGGATATCTATACGTTTAGTGGATATTTTAAAACAAAAGATGCATTTACATTATCTTTATTAGAAAATGATCAAAAAATAAAAGAAACAAAAATTTTGCAAAGTGATGATTTTGTTAGAACTTCAATTTTCAGTAACTTAGATTCATTAAAAACTTATAAAATTCAAATAGCACCTTTAAATGAAAATTCTGTTGTTTATATGGATGATATCCAATTAGAAGTAGGAGAAAGCTCAAACTATTATAACTTAATAGAGAATTCAGATTTTGAAAATGGTTCAAACTGTTGGGATTTTTATGGAAGTGATCGATTTGGTAATGAAGTAAATAATGGAGAAATTCTTACTTTAGAAAACGGGGTTAAAGCCTATACTTTTCATAGTAAATTATTTACAAGTTCTTCTCTAAACCAAACACTACCTATAAGTGGCAAAAAAAATGATTCTTATCGTTTATCTTTTTGGTATAAAAATGAAGGAGTTAAAAATCCATTAGAAACTGAATTTGCCAATATGGCTTTATTAGGATTTGCCTATAAAGAAGAAGAGGATAGCGGTAGAGGTTTACTTCCAATCAATTTAAATTTACATAATGATGAGTGGCAACTTTTTGAAAGCGTATTTACTGCAGAAGAAGACTACGATAATCTTTGGTTAACTTTCATTTCACAAGATGAAGTCAACAACTTTTCTTTTACACATATTACATTAACGAAAGACTTAGAAAATAATAGTTATGGATATGATAGTGAAGGCAATTTAACTACAGCTATTGGCAAAAATAATGAAGTTACAAAATTTCAATACGATCAAAAAAATCAATTGACCAGCATATTTGAACCAAAAGGAAACCATTTTTTGTTTGAATACGATAATACAAATACAAATAAAGTATTACAAGGCATCTCTAAAAAAGGAATTACCAATAAAATCACATACGATGCCTATAATAATCCTATAAAAACAAGAATTATAAATAACGACACTCATACAATAGATGGAAAATCCTTTTATATACGTTTAAAAGGAACAGACAAATATATCCTTCCTAATTATAGAGAATTAAAGCTTGTTTTAGAAACACCTACTTGTAGTAATGAGAGTTGGGATTTTACAAAGGAAGAAAATACAAAGAGCTATACAATAAAAAGTAGTGTTATCCCTTTTTATTTCGTAAAAAATTCTAACGAATTTAATTTAGCTAAAAACTTTCCTACATCCTATGAAATGATTGAAAATAAAAATGGCAGTTATACAATAAAAGAGGCAACTTCTCAGTTATGTTTGACATTAGAAAATAATCAATTTATTGGAAAACTATACGATGAAAACGACCCAAATCAACAATTTTATCTAGAACCTTTTGAAAGTAAAAAATATATAGAAACTAGCGCAGAATATACAGACGATGGAAAATTTATGAAAAGTAGAACTGATGCTTTAGATAGAACAACTGAATATGACGTTAATCCTATAACGGGTCTTGTTAAAAATATTACAGATCCACTTAAACAAATTACAGATTATACCTACAACGATAAAGAACAAATCACGAAAATAGAAAAAAATAATAAATCAACAAGTTATACGTATAATGAACAAAATTTACTTTCTAAAATCACTTGCAACAACAAAGAATACAACTTTACGTACGATGATTTCTTAAACACCAAAGAAGTTAAAATAAATAACCAAACACTAGTCACAAATGAATATGAAGAAAATAATGGTAATTTACTATCTTCAAACTATGCAAACCATACCAGCATAAATTATACTTATGATGAATTTGATCGAGTAAAAACACTAACTAAAGGAAATAAAACCTATACCTATTTATACAACAATCAAAACGATTTAGTCAAAATCACTTCAAATAATGAAACGTATAACTATTACTATGATTTAGCACAAAGACTTTCTAGATATGAATTTAATCATAATAGCATCGACTACGAATATGACTTAAATAATAATATTACCAAGAAGATATACAAATATAACAATACCACCAAACTTATAAATTATACCTATGATGAAGACGATTCTATTGTTAAAGTTAGCTTGGATGATAAGGAAGTAAACTTTATTTACGATAACTTAGGAAGATTAAATAAAAAGGATATCAATGGAAACTTACCAGTAGAATACGAATATTACTCCAATGGAAATAAAACTTCCTTTGTATTAAAAAGTATGAAAATAGAAAATGATTTCTATGAATATGTTTATGATGAAGTCTATAACATCACAGATATTTATAAAAATAAGGAATTATTAAATCATTATGAATATGATAACGAAAATGAACTTATAGAAGATAATAATTATTCATTAAATAGAACGTATAAATATACATATGACCATTCTGGAAATATATTAAAAAAAGAAGAATATGATATAAATACAAGCATCTTACTTCAAGAAAACAATTACGAATACTCTAATAGCAATTGGAAAGATCAACTAACCAAATTCAATGATGAGGAAATCACCTATGATGAAATAGGAAACCCAATTACGATTGGAAATACTTATTTATCATGGTATGGAAGAGAATTACAAAGTTTAGAAAATAACATGTCTAATATCGAATATTTCTATAACAAAGAAGGAATAAGAATTCAAAAAAATATAAATGGAGTTAAAACAAACTATTTTGTAGAGAACTCAAATATTGTATTTGAAGAAACAAACGGAAAAGAACTATACTTTAAAAGAACTGATGAGGGAGAATTAATAGGGTTTGTTTATATGGATGAAACCTATTATTACAAAAAGAACTATCAAGAAGATATTCTAGGTATATATGACAGTAATTATAATCTAATTTGTACCTATGAATACGATAGTTATGGTGCGATTATCAGTATCAAAGATGCTCTTGGAAATAAAGTAGAAGATGAAACTCATATAGGAAATATCAACCCATATCGATATAGAAGTTACTATTACGATAGAGAAACCAATCTTTATTACTTAAATACTAGATACTATAATCCAGTTTGGGGTAGATTTTTGAATGCGGATGGTATCATTGGAACAAATGAGAATTATTTAGGTTATAACCTATACGCTTATTGTGAAAATAATCCTGCTATTCGTGTAGATAGTGAAGGAGAGTTTGCTTTAACTTTAGCCTTAGGAGCAATTGCTGCAGGTGTCTTTGCTTTAGGAGCTTATTGCGGTGCAAAAGCATTACAACCTGTTGCTGGAGTAGTTACCAAAAGAATAGAGACTGTTTATGAAAGAAAAAAGGAAAAAGAAAGAGAAGATGCAAAAAAAATTGAAAAAGCAAATACAAAAACTGCAGTAAATATATATGAAAGAAATAATAAACCTTGTACAGAAGCATATTTTACAAAAGGTAAAAGAGATGTAGAAAGAGGAAAAAGATTAACGATAGAGCAATCTAAAATAGCAATAGATACAGGCAACCATGTTATGTGTGATAACCAATTTTATGCCCTACAAGTTGCTATGTATTATGGGAAAGATATGGAAGGCCCAGAAATCGATAAAAATCAATATCTTGGATATAAATACTATTATCACTATCATCCAGATAGAGATTCACATCGTCATATATGGTTTTTAGGGATACCGTGGAGTAAGTAAGAGAAGAAAGGAACCAAAAAATAAATATGCAAATAAAAAGAATGTCAAAAGAAGCATATCCAAAGTTTATAGATTATGTTTTTCAAACTTGTGATGTAGTCGAATTAAAAAAATATTCATCTGGGCATAACCATCAAAATCAACGAATAGTCAATATTATGTTGAGTGATTTACCGAAGAATTTAAATATTTCCTGTAAAAAAAAATGTATAGACTTACTATATATAAAATTTAAAAATAATCCTTTTATATTTGACCAAGATTATAAAAAATCATATGAAACGAATGATATGGGTTTAGATAGCAAAACCTTTCAAAAATTGGCGCAAAAAAGAAGAAAATCACTTATAAAAGGTAGTATTTATAATTATATCCATAATAAAGAAACCAATAACTTTTTATTAAAAAATAAATCTGATCTTATTTACGCCAGAGAAGATATTCATAAAATAGGTGATATGGGTAATTCATACTATTTCTTCAAATTAAGTAAAAATATAAAACAAGAAATCCAAAATAAAAATTCTATATTTGCTTGGCGCTTTCCGATCTCACTCGAAGATATATGCTTTTTTAATAAAAATGGTCTTTGTTGGCTTTGGTCCACTTCGCATGAAGAAATGTATGCAATATGTTTTCAAGAAGGTGAAGAAAAAGAATATGAATATTTAAAATCAATAGGAATCGAATTTGTAGAAGAAGAGTTTACACCAACTCCGAAAGAATATTTATTTTATTTAGAAGATGACTTAAAATACTAGAAGCAAAAACAAATGCTTCTTTTCTTTTTATATGTTATAATGTAACTATACTGATAAAACTAACTGGTAAATATGAAGGATTTGAATAAAAGAAAATTAATTGGTAATTAATAGTTTTGTTAATTATTTCATTTATATAAATAAAGTTAGAAAGGAAACTAAAAATAAATATGCAAATAAAAAGAATGTCAAAAGAAGCGTATCCAAAGTTTATAGATTATGTTTTTCAAACTTGTGATGTAGTCAGATTAAAAAAATATTCATCTGGGCATAACCATCAAAATCAACGAATAGTCAATATTATGTTGAGTGATTTACCGAAGAATTTAAATATTTCCTGTAAAAAAAAATGTATAGACTTACTATATATAAAATTTAAAAATAATCCTTTTATATTTGACCAAGATTATAAAAAATCATATGAAACGAATGATATGGGTTTAGATAGCAAAACCTTTCAAAAATTGGCGCAAAAAAGAAGAAAATCACTTATAAAAGGTAGTATTTATAATTATATCCATAATAAAGAAACCAATAACTTTTTATTAAAAAATAAATCTGATCTTATTTACGCCAGAGAAGATATTCATAAAATAGGTGATATGGGTAATTCATACTATTTCTTCAAATTAAGTAAAAATATAAAACAAGAAATCCAAAATAAAAATTCTATATTTGCTTGGCGCTTTCCGATCTCACTCGAAGATATATGCTTTTTTAATAAAAATGGTCTTTGTTGGCTTTGGTCCACTTCGCATGAAGAAATGTATGAAATATGTTTTCAAGAAAGTGAAGAAAAAGAATACGAATATTTAAAATCAATAGGAATCAAATTTGTAGAAGAAGAGTTTACACCGACTCCGAAAGAATATTTATATTCTTTAGAAGATGACTTAAAATATTAGAAGCAAAAAATAAACGCTTCTTTTCTTTTTATATGTTATAATATAACTACATGATGAAAACGTAACTGAGCTAAATGAAAGTTAATTTTTTCTTTTTTTGTTAGAAATAACAAGATTATATTTTTTGTCTAAATATACATGAAACTTTTTTAGTTCTATCGGATGTATTTGTGCGATTACAATTACCATAAATTTGTTCCTTAGTATATTAAAAAAAGAAGTTAATAAATGCGTGTCCGAAAATAAACAAAAGAAAAATTTTGAATGCAGTGGTTCTGTTAATGGTAATACAGGTTTTATTAGTGATTCGGATTTGCATGGTTCAATACAACATGCCAGTTATGTACTATTGATGCAACAAACAAAAATATGGATTTGAATATAACAATTTCAGATATTTATAATTTTGATAATTGGCGATGGTCAACTAATTGATTAGATATGGCAAATAATTTTGGACTTATATATTAAAAAACAGGATTATAGGATATATCTTATTCAATATCTGTACCAATTGAAGAATAATAGTTTTATTAATTTTAGAAGGAAAAGAAATAGAAGAAGGTAATAAGCCATGAAAAAAAAGTTTATTATAATTATTTTGAGCATAATAAGTTGTGTGATGATTATAGGAGTACTTTTTATGTATTTATCTAGCATTAATTTTGCTTATAAAATTAACTGGAATATTGATATTCCAAATCCCAAAAAAGTAATTTCTAAATATAATAATACCGGATTTCAATATGGTTTATATTTAGATATATTTCATTATAATCAAAGAGAAATAATGCAACTTATATCAAAATTAAATTTTCAAAAAATAGACAGATCAGAAAAACTAAAGCTAACTCAAAAATACAATGAATTTATGAATAATCTTGAAGAAGAACTTCAAAAAAAATTTGATGATGTAATTCAACCAGAAACCAATTTTAACAACAATAACTACTATGTTTATTTGGAAAAAAATAGTAATAAATCAAACTACTGTTTATTATTAATGGTTCTCGATGTTATTAATAATAAAGTTTATGTTATACAATACTTTAAATAACAAGAATATAATATGATTGCAAAAAAATTAATAAAAAAAGAGGATGCCAAATTCACATTTAAAGAAATTA
>CANPIX010000005.1 GCA_947574215.1 uncultured Mycoplasmatota bacterium
TCTCTTTCACTTGTATTTTCGTTTCTTATACTGGATTTTACTTTTTCACTTTACCCCTCTTTTTCTTTTTTATCAGGATTTAAAATTGTAACCGCTATATTCTTACTATCTAATTTTTTGATCACTTTATTTACATCTTCTAAAGTAATATGTTCTAAATGATCTTTCTCATTTTCTACAACACCATTAAAAGTTAAAATTTCTTCTTGCATAGTGGTATTCACACTCATAATATCATCATATTTTAGCACTAAAGTGGCTATACTTGCATTTATTTTTCGACGTAAATTCTCTTCAGTAATCATTAAATGATTGAATTGATTCTTAATTTCTTTAATCACTTCTTTTGGATATTTTGTTTCTAAAGTAACTGTGAAAATTAAATAATCCTCTATAAAAATACGACTAGCATTCATGTAATTTATAAGTTCTTTTTCCATTAAATATTCTTTTAAATCACTGGTTGGTCCAAAATTACTAACGACAAGTAAAGAAGTTATTAAACGAAGTTCAATGGGATTGATGTTTTTAAAAACACTTAAAGGTGTTTTTAATGAAATTTTTACTTTTGGAGTTTCGACATTACCAAAAATTTCTGTAAGTGAACTAACAACACTCGTTTCTTCACGATAATTCTTCAATTTAGGATTCTTATAAGGTAATACTTTCTTTTGTTTTATATTTTCTTCTACAATTTTAAAAACATCATAAGGGTTTACATTTCCTGTAACTACCAAAAACATATTTTTTGGGTGGTAAAAGGTATTATATACAAATTCGATATCTTCTATTTTAGTAGATTCTACGTCTTCTTTTTTTCCTGTAATAGACTCTTTGTACTTGTATTTATGAAAAAGATCCGCATAGTGAGTAAAATACAGTTTTGTATCAGGAAAATCTTCATCCATAGAAAGTTCTTCAATAATAATATTTTTCTCTTTATTTACCATTTTTTTAGTAAAGCTAGGAGTAAGAACAAAATCAAGTAAATGATTTAAGTTTGCTTTAAATTCTTTAGTACTATACAAATGGTAACAAGTATAATCAAATGTGGTAAATGCATTAACCTCACTTCCATACTGTGCGTAAAAATCTGTTGCCGTTGTTCCATCAGGTTCATAAAAATTTAAATGCTCTATAAAATGTGCTATTCCACTCGGTATTTTATAATATTTATTTTTACCATTTATCTTAAATTCTTGATGAATGGAACCAAAATTCACACACAAAGAACTAAAAGCACCTTTTACTTTATCATTTTTCCAAACATATACTGGTAAATTTTCAATTTTGTCATAATAAACGATTTCTTTAATTCCTTTTAATTCAATCTCTTTCATGAAGCATCTTCCCCTTTACTTTGCAATTCATAAATAAAATTCAACTTTAATTTTTTACCTATGGCTTTTAATTCTTTTATAGTTATCTTTTTATAGGCTTCTTTTAATTCTTCAAATAAAGGTGCACCAACTATCGTATGAAATGTATAATTGTTTATTAAACTATTTTGATTGTCCATAACAATATCTAAAGAGGTTTCTAGTTGATTTCTCGCCATAGTGATTTCTTCTTCACTAATTTTTCCACTTGCCATATCTTTAACACATTGCTTTATAAGCTTTGCCGCCAAAGAGACATTTTTAGAATCTAAGCCAACGTACACATAATACATATTATCATATTTTGAATTGATGGAAGAAACACTATAACAAAGTCCACGTTCTTCTCGTAAAGAATTGTATATTTTTGCTTTTAATCCTCCACTACATAAAATCTCATCAAAAAAATAAAGGGTTATAAATAATTCTTCTTTAGTTAATTTTTCTAAATTAAAGCCAAGAACTAAGTTACTTTGTGAAAAATTGCCTTTTTCTTTAACAATTAACTCTTTTTTTCTCATCTTATTTTCTACAAAAGTTTCTACACGATGATTTTTTATACAATTGTTATGAAAAGTTTTTTCAATAATTTTTACAACTTTTTCCATATCCAAATCACCAATAATATAAATATTGCATAAACTATTTTTATAAAATTTTTCATAAAATGCATACAAACTCTCTGGAGTAATTGCTTCTACTTCTTCTTTTGTGCCTAAAACACTAGAAGCAGTAATAGAATCTTTGTCCATATGAAGTAATGCTTGACGAAAAGCGTAATTGGTTGGATTTTCTTTTAGCGCATCAATGTCTGACAAAATCCTTTTTTTAATAATTTTAAACGTACGCTCATTAAAAGCATTTTTTTCAATATTAGGATGTTCAATAATTTCAAATGGCAATTTTAGAGCATTCTGTAAAAAAGTTTCATCATTGATAAATTCAGGATTTAAAAAATCAAAAATAAAACTAGAAAGTACCATATTACCAACTTTACTTGATACTCCATAAAAGTAAGACTGATAAAGTTCCTCCAACTTGATAACTATATCTTTTCTTCTTGGGTATTTTTTAGAAGAGTGACACATCATATCCACTAAAAAATTACGAAGACCAAGCTCTTCTTTTTTTGCATTATCATAAAAAGTAATTTCCATATGACAATTTTTAAATTTATTGGTTTGTATTGTATAAATTGTATAAGTATCCATTTCAAATTTTTGGTATTTCATTATACACCTCTCTTTTCTTTAGTATACACATAAATTAGCTATTTATAAATTAAAAAATAAAATATAACTTACAAAAAAGAGCAAATTATATTTTATTTTGTTAATTCAAATTTTTTTCTATTTATTATCTTCTCTACACATATATATACACTTTAAATTTAAAAGATCCTTTTTCTATATAAAAATTAATATTTTTTTCTTTTTGCTGAATTTTTAGTTTTCTACTAAAATCGCTTTTATTCTACGAACTCCCGCACTACTAGCTTCTTCTTTTTTTATTGTAAATTTTCCTAATTCACTTGTACGTTTTACATGAGGTCCACCGCACAATTCTTTAGAAATCTCTCCAATCGAATAAACGGTTACAAGACTTGGATACTTTTCTATAAACATACATTCTGCACCGGAATCGATAGCTTCTTGTTTTGGCATTTCCAAAACACTTACTTCTAAATCTTCTTGTATCCACTTATTTACAAGATTTTCTACTTGTTCTTTTTCTGCATCGCTTAGTTTGTGATCACAAGAAAAATCAAAACGCATACGCTCACTTGTAATATTACTTCCCTTTTGATGAACTTCAGGACCAATTACTACTTTTAATGCGGCATTCAAAAGATGTGTTGCTGTGTGGTATTTTGTTTCTATTTCTCCATTTCCAGCAAGTCCACCTTTAAATTTACCAGCAGAAGCCGTTCTTGATAATTCTTGATGTTGTTTAAATTTTTCTTGAAAGCCCATTTGATCTACAGTAATACCTTTTTCTTCTGCAAGCTCTATAGTTAGTTCAATAGGAAATCCATAGGTATCGTACAAATGAAAAGCCATTTCACCAGAAATTTCATTCGCATTTTTTATGACTTTTTCAAATTCTTTTAAACCACGTTCCAAAGTACGATTGAATTTTTCTTTTTCCATTTTTAAAACTTCTAAAACAACATCATAATTTTCTTCTAATTCTTTATAATACTTTTTGTATTTCTCCAAAATTAGAATTGCAATTCTTCTTTCCCAATCACTATTAATATCTATATTTAAAGTTTTGGCGTGGCGAATAGCACGTCGTATCAATCTCCTTAAAATATAACCTTGATCGGTATTACTAGGACGAATGCCTGAGGGATCTGCACTTATAAAAACCGCTGTTCTTATGTGATCCGCTATAATACGCATACTTTTTTCATTTCCTTTATAAGGAAGATTGGCAATTTCTGAAATTAATTCTATAACGTCTTTCCAAATACTTGAAGTATAATTGTCGTTTACTCCTTCTAATATTGCGGTTGTCCTTTCAACTCCCATTCCTGTATCCACATTTTTCTTTGGTAGTTCTGTTACTACCCCATTTTCATCTTTAAAATATTGCATAAAAACGTTATTCCAAATTTCAACCCATCGAGCATCATCTGGATCAAAAACAGTGGGGGTTTCTTCATCACTTCGAAAGTAAAAGATTTCAGTATCGGGTCCACAGGGTCCACTTTCTCCAGCAATCCAAAAATTATCATCAATCGTTTTGGCAATTCTGGATTCAGAAATTCCTAAGCTTTTCCATTTATTATAACTTTCTTCATCAAAAGGAATCGAATCACTTCCTGCATAAACCGTTACCGCAAGCTTTTCTACTGGAATATGAAGAACTTGCGTTAAAAACTCAAAACTCCAAGAAATACTTTCTTCTTTAAAATAATCTCCTAAACTCCAATTGCCTAGCATCTCAAAAAACGTATGATGCGTAGTGTCTCCTACACTTTCTAAATCATTGGTACGAATACATTTTTGATAATCACACAATCTAGTTCCATAAGGATGCGTTTGTCCCATTAAATAAGGAATTAATGGTTGCATACCTGCGGTATTAAATAACACCGATGGATCATTTTCTGGTACCACTGGACTAGATGGGATTTGCTTGTGTCCTTTACTTACAAAAAAATCAATATAAAAATCTTTTAAATTCATAAAAATTTCTCCTTCTTTTTGAATATTTTTTTCATTACTCTATTTATTTTCTATAATTTTTTTACGATAGTTTGAGCGATTATTTCTAACTCATTTTTCTTCTTATTTTGTACGACATAGTCGTAATGTAGATAGTCTCGAAATTCATTTTCTGTAATATGTGCTTTTTCTTCTTCGGTCAAATTATTTTGTAAATTTTCATTCTCTACCAAAATTGTCGTAACATCGTATTCTGTTTTTTTCATCTCTTCTATTTCTTTAAGAAGTCGAACATCCGATAGAACGACAATATCATAAAACTTTTCATAAACACGAAAATCTTCTAGCATTCTTCTTATAAAAAAATTAAAATCTTTTATTTCTTCTCGAATAAAACTTCCTGTATCTTGTAAAAATTTACGTGGCTTCGTATCACGATTTCCATCATAACCTAAAATTTCACTCGCATACATTTTAATGTACTTACTGTATTCCGTCTGTAACGCCCGTAGATTTTTTTCTTTAGCAAAAGAAACGATTTTTTCTCCCAAATACGTTTTTCCGCTTCCAGCTCTTCCTGCAATTAAAATAGCTTTCATAAATTCCTCCATAAAAAATACCACAAAAATTCCCCTTGTAAGGAGCAATTCTGCGGTACCATCCTTTTAGTTTACTTAATTTTTTTTAACGAGCAAAACCCGGTTAATCTTGGGATAAGTAGCAACTTGAAAAGATTTCTTTGTTTGTTTTCCACCAAGAACAAACTCTCTATAAAATACTTACTTTTCAATTTCTTATCTTACTAACGATTAATTTGTATTCAAAATTTGATATTTATTTTGGATAAATTCCCATATAACTTTTAAGAGTGCTATACATGGAGTAGCCAAAATCATTCCTATTATACCAAAGAAATTGTTAAAAATCAAAAGCCCTATCATAATGGTTACTGGATGCAATTTCATAGTTTTACTCATAACTACTGGTTGTAAGATAAAGTTTTCAACACATTGAACGACAATACAAATAATTAAAGTCATAACACCAATAAAAGTACTTTGGCTAAAACCAATGACTACAGCAACGGCTCCACCAATATAAGGACCTATGTAAGGGATTAAATCGGTAATTCCACAGAAAAGTCCAAAAAGTACTGGAGCTTGTAAGCCAATAACAACAAATCCAATGGAATCGCAAACAAAAACCATAGTAGCTACAAGAAGCGTTCCATTAACACTTTTTCTTACCTCTCCACCTATATTGTTAAGAAGAACCTGTGCTTCAAATCGCTTACGTTCTGGAAGTAAATTTAAAAAATGTCTAGAAATCGAATCAAAATCAAAAAGCATATAAAGTCCTACAAATAAACCAAGAGCAATAGTTACCAAGCTTGAAAAGAAGTTTACAATAATATTCAAAAGTGTTGTTGGAAAAGTCGTTGTAAATTCTGTTAATTTTGTTTCCATAGTGGTCATAACATTGGAACGAATGGCTTCAATATCCAATCCTTCTACATTAGAAAATTTTAAGAAGATATCATTAATACTATTTTTGGCTTCATTAAAAATAGTTGGTAAATTTTTAATAAGTTCATTGATTTGCATATAAACGGTTGGTACCAAAAAGCGTAAGAAAACTATAACAATAAGCAAAAAGATTGCGTAAACAATGATAGCCCCCATCATTCTTGGAACACCCTTTAGTTCTAACTTTTTAACCAAAGGATTAAAAAGCCAAGCAATAATAAAACCTATAAATAAAGGAGATAGCACCTTTAAAAAGGCAAAAACAAATTTTAAAATTCCCCATTCTTTTATAAGTAATGTTACGATTAAAACACATGCAATAATCATAGCAACATACAAAATATGTAAAATTTTACTGGATAAACTTACAACTTCATTGACGCCATCAATATTAATTTCACTTTTCTTTTTCTTTTCCATTATACACATTCACCACTTTCTATCATTTCTCCGTCTAAACTAAAACTCTTAGCCTCCGTTATTTTTACAGAAACGATTTGGCCAATACAATCAGCCCCTTTATTAATATTTACGAGTTTCATAGTATCAGTATACCCATAAACACGAGTTTTATCTTTTTCATTTTCTCCTAAAACCAAAACGGGTACAATTTTTCCTTCTAACGCTTGATTCGCTTTTAATGAATAACGATTTACGAATTCATTTAGCCTTTGCAAGCGCTTTTCTTTTTCTTCCAAAGTTATCGTATCTTTTATTAGACTTGCAGGAGTTCCTTCTCTTGGACTATATATAAATGTAAAAGCAGAATCAAATTGACAAGTATTTACTACATCCAAAGTTTCTAAAAAATCATTTTCTGTTTCGTTTGGGAATCCTACAATAATATCTGTAGTGATAGAAACATTTGGAATCCGTTTTTTAATTTTTTGAAATAATTCAATATACTCTTTCTTTGTATACCTTCGTCCCATTAACTTTAAAATAGAATCACTTCCACTTTGCAAAGGCAAATGAATATAAGGCATTATATTTTCGTATTTGGCAATCACGTCAATCATTTCATCGGTAAAATTCCATGGATGACTAGTTACAAAACGGATGCGCTCTATTTTCGTTTCAGCAACTCTTTCTAATAAATCTTTAAAGTCATACCCTAATTGTAAATCTCTTCCATAAGCATTCACATTCTGACCAAGTAGAGTCACTTCTTTGTATCCTTGTTTTTTTAACTCTTGCACTTCAAAAACAATATTTTCTAGTTTACGACTTCTTTCTTTCCCTCTAGTGTAAGGAACAATACAGTAAGTACAAAATTTATCGCAGCCATACATAATATTTACCCAAGCTGTAATTTTAGAGTCTCTTTGGTATTTAATTCCTTCGTATACGTCTCCTTCTATACTATAAACTTCTATTTCTTGCTCCTTTTTTTGATGCTCTAATAAAAGACGAGGCAATTCACTAATATTATGGGTTCCAAAAACGATATCGACATAAGGGTGCTTCGTTTTGATTTCTTCAACAACACTATCTTCTTGGCTCATACATCCACCAATAGCAATAAGCAATTCTGGTTTTTCACGTTTTAAATGTTTACAGCGTCCTAAATAACCAAAAACTTTATCATGCGCATTTTCTCTTATGGCACAGGTATTTAAAACCACCAAATCACTTTCTTCTAACTCTTTTGTTTCTACAAAACCAAGGAGTTCTAAATATTTTTTGATTTCTTCAGAATCATGAACATTCATTTGACAACCATACGTTCTTAAAAAATATTTTTTGTTTTGAAAAAAGTTTGGAAAATCATAACATACTTTTTTTTCTTCTACTTTTTTATCCGTTCTTTTTTTTGCGTTACTTAAGCTTGGAAAATTCATGGATATCACTTCCTAAAGGATATTATATCATAATTTCTTTTGAAATCCTTTATAACCTTTTCGTTCTTTCTAATATATTAGTTTCACTTGCTTTCTCACCATTTGATTTATTCATGTAACTATCAAAAAGTAAAAGATAATTTTTTGAAACTGTATCAGTTAAAAAACCATTAATGTGTGCTTTTAAAACACAAAGTTGTTGATAGCCTAACCAAGTAGTCGTATCCAAAACCATCTCACTTCTTTCCTGCGGAATGGAAGAATAAGAAGATGGTAGTTGAAAATCATTTAATAAATTTAAAAGATCGTACGCCTCACTTTTTGGAATTTTCCCTAAATAATACACAATTTTATTATGAATGCGCTCAATATTTTCGTTTTTAAATTCTGCTCGATTTAAATAAAGTGTAGGCAACTGGTTTTTTTTCATAAAGGATTTTAATTCTTTATTTAATATATAATTTATGATACGTTCTATTCTAAAAGATGATGGATAGAATTCTTCGAAAGAAGAATAACAAATGATTTTTTTTAATGTTCCTATAAAGTTTTTAAGTTCATTATTTTCACGATAGTTTATTAATTCATCTCTAGAAAAACTACGATGTATTTTTATAAAACTTTCAAACATATCCAAAGCAAGAATTTTACCATTGGGTGCAATTTTTAATTGATAAGTAAAAGTAGGATACATGCCATCTTTTGTTAATCGATTAATCATCTTTTTTAAGTCTTTTTGGTCTACTTTTTCTAAGGATTCCATTTTTTGACACCAATTACTTTCCGCAGGAATAAAAGATGTATCTAAAACATGAATCGATAAATTGGTATTAAAATCTAAATCTTGATCATACTGAAAAGCGTATTTTTTATTATCAAATGCAAACACTTCTGCAGTTTTCTCTGTTAAATCCATTCTTCTTTTTTGGTATTTTAGTTGTAACATCATTGTTCTCAAAGCAACTATAGAATAAATATCCCCTGTCTCATTTCCAGAAACCATAGTTTTTTCTTCACAACATATGGGTGAAATTTCTTCATAAGCTTTCAAGAAATTAGGATTGATTTGAATGAGTTCTTGTACAAATGAAACATTATTTTCCTCTTCTAAAAGTTCTTTTAAAATCAAAGAGTAAAAATAATTTTCTGGTATTTCTTTTTTGACTTTATGTTTTTGATGAATACAATTTATTTTCTTTTCTGTTAAACCAATTCGATATCTTTTACAAATACCAATATATTCTTTAAAACGAAAAATTTCTCCCTTATTCTCTCTTATTTTTAATTCGATCATTCGTTCCAAAGAATTCTTTGTTTTTTTGTTATCTTCTTTTGATTCACTTTCTGTCGTTTTTTTAGTCTTTCTATTCTTTTTTAAGTTTAAATCTCTATTTGATTTTTTTGATATTTTCAAAAAATAATTTTCTTCATTATATAAGGCTATTTTTGCATCATAAACCATTATTTTTTCGTCTAATTTCTCCTTTTTTTCTTCATTAGAAATAGAACTTTCCAGAATTTCCTCTATTTCTTGTAACTCTAAATCCACTTCGATTTTCTTAACTTTAGGCGTATTGTGAACCACCGTAACCTTTTTTCTTTTGACTTTCTCTTTTTGAATTATTTCTAAAGCTCTTTTAATTTTCTTTAAGAGATCACGTATTTCACTAACATCAATAGAGTTTTGCTTTTTTAAATAATTCAATTTTCCATGCAAATATTTCCAATTTTTCTCTAATTCTTCTTCTAATTTTTTCAAATCCGTTGAATTATAATTTATTACTTTTTCTTCAATATTTTCTAATTTTTTTACAATTTCTTCTACATTCAACATAAAAACCTCCATTTTTTTAATTGTACCATTGTTTCTAAAAATTGAGAAGCCTACAAATAAAAAAAGAACAATAGTCCTTTATTTATTAGAAACCAACTTTTCCTTACCACCCATATAAGGCTGTAAAACTTTTGGAATCGTTACACTTCCATCTTCTTGAAAATTATTTTCTAAGAATGCAATTAACATTCTTGGTGGAGCAATTACTGTATTGTTAAGGGTATGTGTAAACACTTTTTCCCCTTCTTTATTTTTATAACGTATCGCTAACCTTCTTGCTTGCGCATCCGTTAAATTTGAACAAGAACAAACTTCAAAATATTTCTTTTGTCTTGGACTCCATGCTTCTATATCACAAGAACGATATTTTAAATCTGCTAAATCACCACTACAACAAACAAGCTTGCGCACAGGAATGTTTAAACTTCTAAACAACTCAACAGAATATTGCCACATTTTTTCATACCAGCTATCACTATCCTCCGGTTTACAAATAACGACCATTTCCTGCTTCTCAAATTGATGAATTCGATAGACTCCACGTTCTTCAATACCATGCGCTCCTACTTCTTTTCGAAAACAAGGAGAATAAGAAGTCATTGTAATTGGTAGATCGCTTTCTTTTAAAATTTGATCTTTAAATTTAGCAATCATAGAATGCTCACTTGTTCCAATCAAATAAAGATCTTCCCCTTCAATTTTATACATCATAGCGTCTTTTTCTTCAAAAGACATAACACCATTAACAGCGTCCCCATGAATCATAAAGGGCGGAATACAATACGTAAATCCCTTATCAATCATAAAATCCCTAGCGTAAGCAAGTACAGCAGAATGAAGTCTTGCAATATCTCCCATCAAATAATAAAATCCATTTCCAGAAACTCTTCCAGCACTTTCTTTATCTAGACCACAAAAACTTTCCATAATTTCGCTATGGTATGGAATTTCAAAATTAGACACTGTTGCTTCCCCAAATACTTGTTCTTCTACATTTTGAGTATCATTTTCTCCAATCGGAACATCATCTGCAATGATATTCGGAATCAAGAGCATTTTATTTTTTATCTCTTCTCGTAAAAAACTTTCTTTTTCTTCTAAAGAAACAATTTCACTTTTCATATTCGCTACTTTTTTCTTTAGTTCTAAAGACTCTTCTACCTTTTTTTCCTGAATCAAAATACCAATTTGTTTACTTATTTTGTTAACTTCACTTTTTAATAAATCATTTTTCGTTTGGGTTTCACGAAGCAATACATCTTTTTCTTTTACTTCATCTACTAAAAGAAGTTTTTGATTTTGAAATTTCTTCTTAATATTTTCTTTTACAAAATCACTATTTTCTCTAATTAGTTTAATATCAATCATTGGTATTTTCTCCTTTTTCTACTTAATTTTTGTATTTCTTTGTTATACACTTCATAAACTAACGGTAAAGTTTCACAGTATTTTTTATAAAGTTTCTTTTGTTTTTTTGTATCTAATTCTAGTATTCTTCTTGGACTTAAATTATCTCCTATATCGTGTAATTTTACTTCGATGGCTATTATATCGTTAGAATGCAAAACAGAAGCAACATAATCTACATAATGCGGGTATTTTTCTTTATCTCTACATAAAATTTGCAAAGAAGAAATTACAGACATGGGAAACAAGCCTAATAAATCCCAAAACGTTAAATAACCATCTTCTACAATATCATGAAGTAAAGCAACAACACGTCCTAATGGTGAATTTATTTGTTCAGCGATTCGAATAAAATGACCTGTTTCTGCATTTCCCGATAAATCCAAATGTTCTGCGTAAACTCTCCCGACAATAGAAAGTGCTCTTAATTCTAAATCTGGAATTTGATAAAGCTTTTTAAGATCATTTGTTGAAAAATATTTTTTTAAATTTCCATAACTTACATTACTCATAACCCACCTAATACTTCTAAATTAAGTATAGCACAATTTTTCTAAATTAAATACAAATATTTGAATAGTAAGTTGGCTATTTTACCAATAGTTCTAATGAGCAAAAAAAATAAAAGAACAATTTAAATTTTTACATAAAAAAATTCGATTCATTAATTTTCACGAATTCTTTTTTTTATATTTTCATTTAATATTTTTACAAACTCTTCTTTATCTACAGTGATGGTTTCTTCACTACCAAATTTACGGTAGGAAATTGTATTTTCTTCAACTTCTTTTTGCCCAATAATTAAGGTAAATGGTATTTTTCGAATCACGCTTTCTCTCATTCGATAGCCTACTTTTTCTTCTCTTTTGTCAAGTTCCACTCGAATATTTTCTTGAAGAAGTCTATGAAAGATATTTTCAGCATATTCCAAATGATACGCATTATTAACTGGTAAAATATTTACTTGCACAGGACTTAACCATGTAGGCAATGCCCCTTTCGTTTCTTCTAAATAATAAGCGATAAAACGATCAATACTTCCTAAAATGGCTCTGTGAAGAACAACTGGCGTCTTCTTTTCTCCATCACAATCCACATATTTCAAATCAAACTTCATAGGTAAGCAAAAATCAATTTGGCAAGTAGACAAAGTATATTCATTTCCAACCGCAGGTCGAACCTGTACATCTAGTTTTGGTCCATAAAACGCTGCTTCTCCAATCTTTTCTACATAAGGAATTCCTATTTCATTAAGAATTTCACGCAATTTATTTTCAGCATTGTTCCACATTTCATCATCTGGATGGTATTTTACTTTATCTTCTGGATCTCTTAAGGAAAGTTCAAAATGGTAATCCGTAATATTTAGTTCTTTGTACACTTCTAATATTAAATCAACCACAGATTTAAATTCACTCCCTATTTGTTCTGGAGTTACAAACAAATGAGCATCGTTTTGACAAAAACTTCTTACACGTTCAATTCCTTTTAAAGCTCCACTTGCTTCAAAGCGACAATCTCTTGCTACTTCTCCAATACGAAGCGGTAAATCGCGATAAGAATGAATATCATTTGCATAAATCATCATATGATGGGGACAATTCATTGGACGAAGAACAAATTCTTCGCCTTCTACTTCCATTTTTGGAAACATACTCTCTTGATAATGTTCCCAGTGACCACTTGTTTTATAAAGTTCTACATTACCAAGTGGTGGAGTTAGCACATGTTTATAGCCTAATTTTTTTTCTTTTCCCTTAATGTAATTTTCAAATTCTTCCCAAATAATATAACCATTTGGCAAGTACATTGGAAGTCCTTTTCCGACTAAATCATGTGTCATAAAAATCCCTAAATCTTTACCAAGTTTTCTGTGATCGCGTGTTTTTGCTTCTTCTAATTCTTCTAAATAGGCATTTAACTCTTCTTCCGTTTGAAAGCACACACCATATATTCTTTGCAAAACTTTGTTATTGACGTCCCCTTTCCAATACGCCCCACTAAATTTAATAAGTTTAAAATACTTACACTCTTTTACGCTCTCTACATGTGGTCCACGACATAGATCTGTAAAATCGCCTTGTGAATAAGTGGAGATAACGGTTTCGGATTCGTCCATTCGTGAAAGTAAATCTAATTTATAGGGATCATCTTTAAATTGTTCTAAAGCTTCCTTTTTACTTATTTCATTACGAACAATTCTTTTTCCATCTTTACTAATTTTCTTCATTTCTTTAGAAATCGCTTCAATATCACTTTCTGTAATCACTTTATCTCCTAAATCCACATCGTAATAAAATCCTGTATCTACAACGGGACCAACCCAAAATTTAGCATCTGGATATAAGTGCTTAATCGCTTGGGCCATCATGTGAGCACAACTATGGTTTAATTTGTTTAACTTTTCATTTTCTTTAAAATTGATCATAATACGCCTTCTTTCTATAATTTATGTATTTCATTATCCATTTGATTTTTATTTTCAGTAATCCAATATTGGTATTCTTCTTCCGTTTTAGGTATAAAATCAAATGCTTTATTTTGATATACATTTAATGACTTATTTTCTGTAACTATCAAATGGCTAGCACTTTCTAAAGCTTCTAATTGTTCTATACTTCCAAGATTTTCTGGCAAATAAAACATAAATTCTGGATTAAAACTATGATATTTCTCTGGGTATTTTACTTTTAAACACATATCTTTATTCGCAATTTCAATAACTCCATTTTGAGCCAATAAACGAGAAACACTATAATGATCTGCATATCCAAAATTTATAATAAAAGCAATTTGTAAAAATTTTTTGGATATCATCAAATGTTTTTTTAAATATGGTAAATGATTTTCATAATCTCCAATTGGGATGTTTTCTATTTCTCCATCAGGATAAATAAGAACAATCGCTTGATCTTTTAACTCTTCATATTTCATAAAAATCTCCTTAAAATTAAAAAAGCAAGTCAATGCCAAGGAGCAAAGACTTGCGGTACCATCCTTTATTTTACTTAATTTCGATAACGGCTATTAACCGGGGAGGATTAATCCCTCTAGAAAGTAGTAATTTTATTTTTTATTTATTCATTTACACCATCCATGAACTCTCTTTAAAATAAGAAAATAAAATCGTATCTTTCATCAACAATTTCTACTTGAAAGTTTAACACTTTCTTTTTTTCTTGTCAAATTACTTTTGAATTTTTTAGTTTATCAATTTGTTTATTAAAATCCGCTTGTTTATAAATAAAAGAACCTGCCACCGCACAATCTATTTTATTTGCTATTTTTTTGATCGTATGTTCATTTATGCCACCATCTACACTAATAAGACAATTGGCATTTTCTTTTTGAATTAAATTATGTAAATTGTTAATGCGTTCTACAGTTTCTTCTAGAAACTTTTGACCCCCATATCCTGGAATTATTGCCATTACAAGAACAATATCAACTTTTTTTAAATAAGGTCTTATGTTCTCTAAATTAGTAAACGGACCTATGGCAATCCCAACCTTGGTCTTTTTACTTTTTATATAAGAAATAAGTTGATTGTGATGAGTAGTAGCCTCAAACTCGTAAATAATAGATTCTGGTTTCAATAATGAAAAAGCGTCTATAAATTTTTTTAAATGCAATGTCATCAAATGAACTTCTTTTGGTTTTCTGCATTTTTGTAGACACGTTATAACTTCTTTACAAAATGGTGTAGTGTTATTCACTAATAATCCATCAGCAACATCAATATGAATAGAATCTGTTTTGGATTTGTCGATTTTAATAATCGTAGAAATTGGATCAACGCTTCCTAAAAAAGATACAGATGTTTTCATTTTAGCTCCTATCTATTCTTTATAAAATTTAAATAATTTTCGTATCGAGATTTTAAAATTTTTCCGTTTTCTACAGCAATTTTTACCTGACAGTTTTTTTCTTTATCATGCATGCAATTATTAAAAGGACAAGTAAAATTTTGAAACTCTATGAAACTATCCCGAATTTCTTCTTTTGTTATTTGATTTAAATCCAAGCTAGAAAATCCTGGTGTATCCGCAATATAAAAATTACGAATTGAAAATAATTCAACATGACGAGTAGTATGTTTTCCTCTTCCAAGACTTTCTGAAATTTCATCTGTTCTCAAATGCAAATTTTTATTTAATTTATTTAACAGTGTACTTTTTCCTGCTCCCGTTTGTCCTGTCACAACTACCATTTTTTGTTTTAAAATCTTATTTAATTTTTTATATTCTTGATTCGTTATCACAGAAATACCTAATTTTTTATAATAGCTGCTTATAGATTTTATCTCTTTTTTTTCTAATTTCGAAAGCAAATCCAATTTAGTAAAACATAAAACAGGCTGGATTTGATGAATTGTAACTACGCTTATCATTTTGTCCAATAAGTTTAAAGATAAATTTGGCTTTTTTACACTAGTTACAATTAACGCAACATCCACATTAGCAATTGTAGGTCTAGACAAAAAGTTTTTTCTTGGAAAAATTTCTAAAATATAATTCTGTTTTTCATCGATTAAACATTGATCCCCTACCAAAGGAGTTAAGAGGTCCTTACGAAATCTACCTCTAGCTCTACATTCTTTTCGACCTTGTTCCGTTTCCACCGTATACAAATTGCTTATAATTTTAACAATGGTTCCTCGCATATTAACATTGTCCTAAAGCACTTGCTATTTCATCACATTCCGTTGGTATTTCGTTTTCGCCATCGTTTTTAGCCACTTTAATAGTCAACGTTACTCCTGCACGAATCGTAAAATCTTTTGGTTTATCTTGACTAATGATTTTTCCATTCTCGTATTCAGTAGTTACAACTTCATCAACAACAAGTTTAATACCGTATTCTTCACAAAAAGCTTCTATCTCTTCTATACTATAACTTCCATCCGTAAAATCGGGGTATTTACTTATAATATTTGGAATATAAAGTGTAATTGTATCTCCAACAGATGCTTTTTCTTGCTCTTTTATGGATTGCTCTATAATTTCTCCATCTTTGTATTTTTCAGGATCTTCTACATCTTTTTTCTCAATAAGCACTTGTAAGCCTAAAGCTTCCAAAGCTCCTTTTACTTCTAAATAATTTTTTTTCAAATAATTCTCAATCGTTATTTTTGTATCTCCGACAGAAACATATAAAGTAATTAGAGTACTTTTGGTTCGCTTGCTGTTTGCTGCGGGATTGGTTTTTATCACATGTCCCTCTGCCACTTCACTACTTGCCTGTTCTTGTTGTTCATCGCTTACCGTAAAACCAACATCTTGTAATTTTCCGATCGCTTCTTGCACCGTCAAATTAGTGACATCAGGAACTGTAATTTCTTTTTGATTTGTAATAATAGGAATCAAAACAATCACAGAAGTAATTACGACCACAAGACCAGTAAAAATAGAGGCTAAAACAATCAACAGTTTATTTTGTTTTTTTAAATCCCCTTTTGTTATTTGCTTTGCTATAGGCTTCTCACCTTCACTTTCTTTTTTATTTTCTTTTAACATCTTAGTTACTTTTGTATCATCAAAATTATTTTCTGGATATTTAAATACGATTTTAGCCTCTTTCATTCGTTCATCGTTCATACAAGTTTTTAAATCTTCGTGCATTTCTCGCGCATCTACATAACGATTTTTTGGATTTTTTGCCGTTGATTTCCAAATGATATTTGCAATACTATTAGGTAAACTAGGAAGTTCTTCTTTTATATCGGGCATCGGTTCTCTTAAATGTTTTAAAGCAATTTCAACAGCATTGTCTCCACGAAAAGGGAGTTTACCCGTTAACAATTCATACATAACAATACCCATAGAATAAATGTCGCTTTGAAGACTAGAACCTTTTCCATTGGCTTGTTCAGGAGGAAGATAATGTACACTTCCCATCACAGAATTGGTTTGTGTAAGCTGAGTTGCGTTCATTGCCATAGCGATTCCGAAATCAGTTATTTTAATAAGACCATTTTCTAAAATCATAATGTTTTGTGGTTTAATATCACGATGGATAATATAAGAATCATGAGCAACACTCATTCCATCAGTAATTTGTAACATAATATCTATAACTTCGCTTGTTGTTAACTTTCCACGTTTTTTAATCAAATCCTTTAAATGTTTTCCTTCAATGTATTCCATTACAATATAGTAATCCCCATTGTCCTCACCAACATCATAAACTTCAACAATATTGGAATGATTCAAACTACTTGCGGATAAAGCTTCTCTTTGAAAACGATGAACAAATTTCTCATCGCTGGCAAGATCACCTCGTAATAGTTTAATAGCAACATTTCGATCCAGTATTGTATCATAAGCTAGGTATACATTAGCCATTCCACCTTCTCCAATGGATTTGATGACTTGGTAACGATCACTAATCTTTTGCCCCTTCATTATCATCCTTCTTCACCACTTTCCTTTATTTCTAAATAAGCAATGGAGACATTGTCTTGCCCACCTCGTGCATTGCATTTACGTATTAATTTTATAACTTTTTCTTCTATAGAAAGTGTTTCATCATTTAAAACACGTTCTATTTGTTCATCGCTTAGCATATTTGTGAGTCCATCACTACATAATAGAATCGCCTCACTCGTTAGATCTACATCAAAAATATCAAGCTCTACTTTTTCCATTGCTCCAAGAGCTTTCATTAAAACATTCTTTTTTGGGTGGTATTTGGCTTCTTCTTCCGTTAATTGACCTGTTTCTACAAGCAAATTCACTAAAGAATGCGGTTTAGTAACTTGATGCAAATGACGGTTTTTTAAAACATATCCAGTAGAGTCTCCAATATTTCCAAAAATCAAATATTTTTTTGTTAAAAGAGCTAGAACCAAAGTAGTTCCTAGTCCAGTGGCGTTTGGATTTTTTTTCGCGTATTCAATTATTTCATTATTTACTTCACTAGCGTTATCGTTCATCCAGTTAACAGCGTCTTCTAAAGAGCCTACACTCGCCATTGAACTAAAGCGTTTTCCATAATGTGTTACCGCAAGACTAGATGCTACTTCTCCTGCTCTATGTCCTCCCATTCCATCCGCTACCATTAATAAATATTCACCACTATTATTTTTTAGTATGGTTACACTATCTTCGTTATGACTTCGCACACGCCCTGCATCGGTTAAATAAAAACTTTTCATTTTTCCACCTCTTTACTTCTCAACTGCCCACAAGCAGCTGAAATTTTGCCACCAAATTCTTTTCGAATTGTAACGTTTATGCCCCTATTTTTCAATACAGCACAAAAATTGCTAATCGTTTCTTTATCACTTTTATATAAATGAATATGATTGGTTTCATTGTAAGGAATCAAATTCACATAAACATTCATATGGGATAAAAGAGAAGCTAATTCCTCAGCACAATTCTTATTATCATTTATCCCTTTAAGCATAACATATTCTATAGTTACTCGTCTATTAGTATATGCAATATAGTCCTTTATAGCCCTAATTAGTTGACTAATATTATACACTTGATTGACTTTCATGATTTTATTTCTAATTTCATCATTGGGCGCATGCAAGGAAATTGCTAAATTTATTTGAATGTTTTCTTTCATTAAATCATATATTTTTGGAACCAATCCACTAGTTGATAACGTAATATGACGGATCCCCAAAGCTAAACCTTTGGCATCATTAATAATGCGAATAAAAGCAAGAACATTTTCATAATTGTCTAAAGGTTCTCCAATACCCATAAGAACTACACTTGAAATACGGTCCCCAATATCACTCTCAATAGCTAAAATTTGGGAAACCATTTCAAACGTTTCTAAATTTCGCACTTTTTTCAGTCTACCCGATTCACAAAATTGACATCCCATATTACATCCTACTTGGCTTGATACGCAAAGACTTATTCCATAATCATGATACATAACAACCGCTTCTATGTAATTTTGATCTTCAAGTTCAAATAAATATTTACGCGTTAAGGTATCTCGTTCTTTACGAATTATTTTTGGCATTGCAAAAGAAAAATCTTCTTTGATTTTCTCACGAATTTCTTTTTTTAGATTTGTCCATTCTTCTACATTTGAAATTTTCTTTTCATATAACCATTCAAATACTTGCAAGGCTTTAAACTTTTTTTCTTCAATACTCAAAAAATACGTTTCTAGTTTTTCTCTTGTAAAACCATAAATATTATTCATAATTCCACCTAATTACAAATTATACCACGTTTTTAAAAAAAGAAAAAATAGCATCCACGCTATTTCATAGAAAATAAATTTATTTTTTTTCTTATCAACTATTCAATTTTATTTTTCTCTTGTTCCATAATCACATTATAAGTTTTTTCAAAGCTATTAATAGTTTTAAGTTTTAAACATATTAACCTTTTTAAATTTATCTTGAAACAAATTTTAAAGACTTTTTATTTGCAACTTCTTCACTTGAATACAATTAAACTTAATTAATTAAATGAAACACCAAATAATACATTTCGGACTCTGTTTCAATTGTAATAGACTGTATTTGAATCTCACTCATTATTACGATAATTTTTATTTGTTCCTGATCTATACTTGTTTTGTATTCGTAAGTTATTTTATCATTTTCTTCCAAAATATCTGTATTTTCACCGGGTATATCGTTAACAATTTTTTGTAAAAAAAATACATTTAAAAAATTACTATTAATATTTTCATATAAAGTTGAAATTGCTTTTTTCTGGTTCACTAAATTTTCATAAGCAATTCCCTCTTCAATCGTATAACTTATAATCCCATCTTGTCTTTCTCTATAACCTTTTGTTATCCCATTTTGCACTTTGCCTTCGTATTTGATTGTTTCATCTTGTTTGACAATTGTGTAGGTAAAAGCATAATTATCTCTTTGCAAAGCTAACCAATTTTCTTCACTTATTTTTCTATTTTTATCCTGAATACTCTCATTAACTTTTTTAGGTGAAACTTGATTTGCTATAGACACGATTCCAATCAATAAAGTTAAAATTAAGATCCAAAGAAACAAAACCATTAAAGAATGCCACCTTGGATGTTTCCAACATTTTTTTATAAATTCTTTATTCATAAAATACCTACTTTTTTACCAATCCATTTTTCTTTATCAATCCCATTTAAATATTCTTTTATATTCATTTCTTTTTTTCCAAATGGTTTTATTTTTGTTAAATAAATAATCCCATCTTGACAAGCAATTCCTAAAGTATTTTTAGTTACTTCTACAATTTTTCCTACTTCTTCTTGAATTTCTTTCGTTTCAAAGTAAGCTTCTAATACTTTGTATTCTAAATTATCGACCATAAAGTTGGCTAAAGGCCAAGGATTTAAACCTCGAATATGATTTAAAACTTCCTGTCCCTTTTTATGAAAATCTATTCTTTCTTCTTCTCTTTTAATGGTATAGGCATAGGTTACTTCTTCTTCATTTTGTTTTATTCTCTCATTAGTGCCATTTACAATACTAGGCAAAACCTCGATTAATAAATCAGCACCTAATTGTGATAACTTTTCATGAAGTGTTCCAACATTATCACTTTCTAAAATTTTGTATTCTTTTTGTGAAATAATATCTCCACTATCCATTGCTTCATCCATATACATAATCGTAATTCCTGTTTTATCATCGCCATTTAACAAACATTTATGAATTGGAGCTCCTCCGCGATATTTTGGCAATAAAGAAGCATGTACATTAATACAACCAAGTCTTGGAAAAGTAAGAATCTCTTTTGGCAAAATTTGCCCATAAGCACAAGTAATAATTATATCGGCTTCTGTATTTAAAATGAAAGAAAAATCCTTTCTTATTTTTTCAGGTTGAAATACAGATATCTTATGCTTCTCTGCCTCTATTTTTACAGGAGTCTTCGTTAATACTTGTTTTCTTCCTACAAGTTTATCAGGTTGTGTGACTACAAGTACTACATTTGTATTCTCTATTAGTTTTTGTAAAACTGGAACTGCAAAATCAGGAGTACCCATAAATATCACTTTTAAGTCTTTCATAATGTCTTCACCTAATAAAATTATACATAAAAAAAAGAAAATAAGCGACTATTTTCTAAATTTTTTAATAGTATGTATAGCAAGCCTTCTTACAGGTGTATTTTTTTCATGAAAAGCATCTGCTGCTATACATTGTTCTGCTTTATCAAGTTCATCTTCTGTCGCATTTTTTTGTTTTAATTTTTCTCTAAGTAACCCTAATTGGTAGTATAAAATATATTTTTTATTGTCATAACCACAATTACAATATAAATTTTCAAAGTCTTCTATATATTTTATTTTTTCTTTATTGGAAGAAATTTTTCCTAAATAAACATCTTGTGTTGGTTCTTTATAAACTTTTTCTTCTGCATTTAATTTCTCTAACTTTTCTTTCTCTTTTATTAATTGTTCTTCTAAAAAAGGTAAGACATAATTGACTGCTTTTAATGTTCTTTTTTCTTTTACGTATTTCCTAATTGCTTTCGCAGAACATATCAAAAACAATACAGAATAAAAACTAACCACTATAGCAGGATTAAAAAATCCTCCTACGTATATTATGAAGAGAGATAGCAAACAATTTATTCCAATTAGGCATCCAATTTCACTTAAAAGTTTTTTAAATGTATTTTGTTCTAACAAATTCTTTTGATACTCGTATTCTTCTTTTTTTTCTTGTAATTTTTCTAAAATATTTTTTTGACATAAAACGTCTTCAAATCCTTTAAAAGGAGTAAAAATTTCCTTTTTTTTACCGTTTTCTACTATAACCTTACCATTTATGTAAATATATTGTTTTTTGTACATTTTTTTCCTCTTTTCAATTTTTGAATGACTCCTATACTAACAAAAATAATAAAAAAGATCAAATTCTTATATTTTGACAGGATTGACATCAATTTCTAAACTGACTTTTTTGTTTAAAACAAACAATTTATCAAGTTCTTTTAAAACAGGAAATAACGCATCATCAAAACGATATTTTACTACAATGTTAAAGCGATAAATATTGTTCACTTTAAACACATTGGCAGTCGTTGGTCCTAACACAATCGAAGTATCCGATATTTTTTTCTTTAAGTAATTTGCAACTTTTGTAGCCTCTTTACTACATTCTTCATATTCTTTACTCGTAATTTTTAAACTTACTAAAAAATAATAAGGAGGATATTTTAATTTTTTTCGTATATTCATCTCATACATATAAAATTTTTCATAACTTTGTTCTTCAACACATTTTAAAATAGGATTGTTTGGATTGTAAGTTTGCAAAACAACTGTTCCTAAAGTATCCTTTCTTCCAGCCCTACCAGCTGCTTGGTATAAAAGACTAAACGTTTTTTCTCCACTTCGAAAATCGGGTATATTTAAACTTTCATCAGCATTTATAACTCCTACTAAACTAACACGTGGAAAATCAAGACCCTTACTAATCATTTGTGTTCCTAATAACAAATTGTATTCCCCACTTTTAAATTTTTCTACAATTGTCTCATAACTGTTTTTCTTTCTTGTCGTATCAGCATCCATTCTTAGTACTTTAATATCTGGAAATAATTCTTTTACAATTTGTTCTAACTTTTCCGTTCCTAATCCATAAAAATTCAAATTTTCTTTGCAATCGGGACAATTCTCTTTTTTGAATGTAGTGTAACCACAATAATGACATCTTAAACTATGATTGGTTTTGTGATACGTTAAAGTGATATCACAATTAGGACATTTATAGGTAAAACCGCAATTGCTACATGTAATCGTAGTTGCAAATCCTCGTCTATTAAGAAGTAAAATAATTTGTTCCTGGCGACTTAATGAAGCTTCTATCTCCGTTTTCAATCGCTCACTTATAATACTATTTCCTTTTTTTATTTCTTGAGCCATATCTATACTGATACAAATCGGCAACAAATTTTTATTGACACGATTTTTAAGTTCTAAACGAGTGTATAAGTTTTTTGTCGTTTTCGCCATACGTTCCAAAGTAGGAGTAGCACTGCCTAAAACTAAAGGAATTTCATTAATTTCAGCACGAAACTCTGCTACTTCAATCGCGTGATATCTTGGAGAGTTCTCTTGTTTATAAGAATCCGAATGTTCTTCATCAACAATAATAATTCCTAAATTATTAAGTGGAGCAAAAATGGCACTACGAGCTCCTATTACAATTTGAACTTCCTTTCTTGTAATCTTACGCCATTCGTCATACTTTTCCCCTTGAGATAGACCACTGTGCAAAACCGCAACATTGTCTTGAAATCTTGCCTTAAAATTGGAAACAAACTGAGGCGTCAAACTGATTTCTGGAACCAAAACAATCGCCGTTTGATTTCTATTTATAACTTCTTCAATCACTTGCATATAAATTTCAGTTTTACCACTTCCTGTTACACCATGTAATAAAAATTTGTGATGTTTTTTTAAGTTTTCTACAATGGCATCAAAAGCAATTTTTTGTTCCTCATTCAAAACTTTTTTCACATCTTGTTCTCTGCTTTTATTTTGTAAACGATACACTTCTTCTTTTTGTTCTATAATTATTTTCTTTTTTAATAAAGTATTTACACTCGATACGGATATCTTATTGGCTTCACTTTTTTGTAAAAACCCTGCTTTTTTAATACCGTTTACAATGTCTATTTGACGTTCACTTGTACACAACGATATTGCTTTTTTATACTCGATTGCCATAGAAAGATATGTTTCAAATTTTTTATTCACATTGGTTTTTAATGAGGCTTTTAAAGCGCTTGGAAGCATGATTGCAAAAGCACTTGATAAACTGCAAAGATATGTATCTTTCATAAAAGTTCCTATTTTTAGAAGTTCATTGTTTAAAACAATTTCTTCATCAATTACATCCAAGACTTCCAATATTTCAAAATTTTTTTCACAACTGTCTTTAACGCTTAGTATATAACCTTCTAATTCTCGATGATTAAATGGAATTCTTACCCTCTTTCCAACTTTTATTTCCTTTTCTAAAAAAACAGGTACTTTATATGTATAGGTTTGATCCAACTGTTTATTTTTAAGTTCTAGTAGCACATCGATATACATTTTTCTTCACCTAGACAGTATTATAGCAAAACAAAAAAAAAAGAACCAGTTGTTCTCATAGCAAATTATAAAAAGCATTTATTCTACATTTATATATTTTTTTATAATTTGATATTCTTTAATTAATTCTTCTGTTTTCACTTTACAATTTGCAGGAGACGTACTTGGCAAACAGATAACTGGCAAATGAATTTGATTTTTAAAAAATTTTTCATAATATCGAAAAGCTGTTTTCCCTGTGGTAAAAATTATTTTTATTTGGCTTTCCTTTATTATTTTTTTCAAATGGTTTGGTTTGGCGTTTTTGATGCTAGCATCACTAGATCCTTTTATAGAACAAGAAGCTAGTACATCCCATAAGGCAATGGAATGATTTAATAAAAAATCTACTTTGTCTTCTATTTTTTCTTGAAACACACTTTCCATAATTGGCCAAAACCGATTTTTAGGATGAGCATAATAAAAACCAAGTTCTCTTGATCTCACACTAGGCATTGTTCCTAAAATAAGAACTTTAGAATTTTGATTATAAATTGGTTGTAGCGTATGTCTTACTTGTTTCATAATCTTCACTTCCAAAACAATTATAGTAAAAATTACTAAAAAAAGATAGATGGAATACATTGAATATGATATCATAAATTTAAACATAAATTTGTTCATAAAAAAGGAGTGAGAATATGGATAAAAAAAATAAGATAGGTTTTATAATTGGTGGAATTGTTTTAATTATTTTATTGCTCATTGGAGCTATAGCGGCTTACTACTTTGCCCCTGTAAAACCAAAAAAAGTATTTACAACGGCACTTGATAAAGTATATTCCTATACAAAAGACAACAACAAAAACTTAGAAAGCACCAGCGGAAAAATTTCTTTTTCTACTGATGTACATAGCGATAAATCCGAAGAAGAAAAAATTTTAAACATTGTAAATAATCTAGACTTAAGTTTCAACTATGAAATGGACGTTAATCAAAAGAAAATGAATGTATACCTTGAGAGTAGATTTAAAAACAAAGAAATGTTAAACGCAACGTTTGCAATGGAAAATGACAGTGCTTATATTTTTCTACATGACATTTATGAAAAATACTTACAAATTCCTACCGAAGGATTAGAAAAAATGTTTGAGACTGTTGAAAATAAAAAAGAATATGAAATTGTCTTAAAACAAGTAAAAAATGCTTTAAATAAAGCCTTAAAAGATGACTATTTCACCAAAAATAAGACGACTCTTTCTATAGACGGAAAAAATGTGAAAGCAATCGAAAACAAACTGATTCTTACTGAAAAAAATTCCAAAGAAATAGCAATCATTTTAAGTGAGGAATTGAATAATGATGAGTTTATAAAAAGCGTTTCTCACATAACAACCACTAGTGAAGAAAAAATAAGAGAAAGATTAAATAATTTAAAAATTGAAGGATTGGATTTAGAAAATGGAAATTTTACAATTTCGATATATACAAAAGCATTTCAACATGAATTTTTAGGAGTTGCTTTTGAAGATGGAAGCGATACGATCACAATTTTAAAAGAAGCTAACCATTATTCTTATACACTAAAAATAGATAAAGAAACATACAAAGGAAATGTAGAAATAAAAATAGATCAACAAGATGTTTATTTAAAAATCTATTTTGATGCAAAAGGAATCAATGGTTCAATAAGTCTAAATTTTGTTACTGATAAAACACCAAATATTTCTACTATTGATACGAGTAATTCCATCCCTATAGAAACTTTAAACGAAAAAGATTCCATGGAAATTTTAAATAATATTCAAAAAAAAGAAGGAATTATAGAATTCATTCAAGCTATAACTTCTCTTTATTCTTCCAATTTAAGTTTTTAATTAAAGGATTATACTACTGAACCATCCTTTAATTTTTTTATATCTAAAACGAATTCATTTAAAGCCTCTTCTTTCGGAAGTAAGAATTCACATAAAAAAATCAAAGCATTTCTACTTTGATTTTTTATCACTCAGCACCTCTTTTATAGTAGTTCCTAAAGTTGCAATCGATTGAAGTTCAGAAGGCACAATAATTTTTGTAGCTTGCCCATCAGCAACTTTAGCTAATGCTTCATAACTTTTTAAAGTAAGTACTGAAGAATCTGCTTTGGCATCTTTAAGTAATTTAATTCCTTCTGCTTCTGCATTTTTAATCTTAAGAAGAGCTTCTGCTTCTGAATTTTTAATTTTAAGAAGAGCTTCTGCCTCTCCTTCGGCACGTTTTATTTGAGCTTCTTTTTCAGCTTCTGCTCTTAAAATCGCACTTTCCTTTTCACCTTCCGCAATTAAAATACTTGACTTCTTTTCTCCTTCAGCTTGTAAAATTTTCTCACGACGTTCGCGTTCTGCACGCATTTGTTTTTCCATTGCTTCTTGAATATCTTTAGGTGGTAAAATGTTTTTCACTTCCACACGGTTTACTTTAATTCCCCATGGATCTGTTGCTTCATCTAAGATGCTTCTCATTTTTGAATTTATAATATCTCTACTCGTTAACGTTTGATCAAGTTCTAATTCTCCGATAATATTACGTAATGTTGTTGCTGTTAAATTTTCAATAGCACTAATAGGATATTCAACTCCATACGTATACAATTTAGGATCGGTAATTTGAAAATACACAACAGTATCAATTTGCATCGTAACATTATCTTTTGTAATCACTGGTTGTGGAGCAAAATCTTTAACAATTTCCTTTAAAGTAACCATATTGGCTACTCGATCTACAAAAGGTATTTTGACATGAAGACCATTTTTCCATGTTGCATAATAAGACCCTAATCTTTCAATAACATAACTTTTGGCTTGTGGTACCACCTTAATGTTAGGTATCACAATTATAATAACAATAATTAAAATAACAATTAAAAATGACACTTTTATTTTTCCTTCTTTCTTACAATTAATTTTACACCATCAATACTTTCAATGATGGCTTCTTCTCCTATGTCTAAATCTTCTTTAGAAATAGCACTCCATTTTTTTCCTTCAACTTTGGCTTCTCCTACAGTATTTTTTGAAATTGCTTCTGTAACAATAGCTGTACTACCGATTATACGATCTAAATTGGTTTTAGTATCTTCACTACTATGAATTAATTTTTCTAAAAATTTCCTTGTTGTCAACAACAAAAGAATCCCTAAAATGACAAATACTGCAAATTGTACAAAAAAATTATCGTAAAATATTGATAAAATCATTGAAACAATACCACTAGCAATAAACCATATCGATACTAAGTTTACTGTACTAACTTCAGCCACAATTAGAATAAATATAATGATTAACCAAAGTACCCATAGTTCCATAACTTCACCTCTTCTTAAAAATTACTATACTCTCATTTTATGAAATTGACAAGTATTTAGAAGAGAATATAATTTTAAAAGTTGAAGGTTTAAGAGACTTTTTCTTTTTCTAAAAATGCATTGAAAACTTTATTATATTCTTCCTCATCTTCTAATCCAACAATATATTTTTCTTTTTTATCTAATTTTCGTATCACAATAGTAGGTGTATCTATATCCTTACCTATTTCTTCTAATAATCCTAAAAGCAAATATTTTGTTTCTTTTACTTCTAGAGAGTCTAATACCGCGTATTCTTTTTCATCCTCTAATTTTACAATTTCAACTTCTGTTGTTTTCATAGACCTCTTCCCACTTCTAATTCTTCTTCATTTAATCTTTCTAGAACATAAGCTTCTAGTTCTTTCATATCCTGAAAATGATTTACTTCTAAAAAATTTTCAATATTTAAGTAATTCGTTTGAAAAACCAAGTTGTATTTGTATATAAAATCATCTATTTTATAATTTTTACACCAATCATCTAAATTTTGATAGACTAAGTAAAAACCCACAATTGGATCTTCGTATTTTTGAGCGGTTTCATACATCATTTCAATTAGATCATGGCTATGTATTACTGTATTTGTATTAGGGTCAAAAATGTTTTCTTTATATTCTTGTAGAGCTCCATTTTTTATTTCATCTGAAGCCATTTCAATTGGCTGTTTGGGTGGTAAATGATTTAATGTAAAAATTGTTGCAGGAGTTACTAACATAGTAGTAGCAAGTGTTCCTCCTGCAAATAAGCACTTATAATATTGAAGTGTTTTTTTCCATTGTTCTGCCTCTATTTGTTGTTTTCTACTTTTCTTTTTACATTTTGCCTTAGGCTTTATGCTTTCTTTTAAACTAATTTCTTTTATACGTCCAATGTTCTTTTTTATGCGATCATTTATGGAATCCAAAAGGGGCGTTTTTTTAGAGGTATTGTTAAAACTTGTTTCATCACGCTTTTCTAAATTCAAAACTTGAATTAAATGTGAAGTTTCACGATTCAAATCCGTTATAATATTTGTTGTTTCAGAATCTTTTGTATTTGTGATTTCAAAATTTTGCTCATACGTTTTTTCTTTTTGTTTTTGAATTACTTCTTGCCATTCTTTTTCTTTTTGTAAAACTGTATTCGTAAATCGATCTTGTACTTCTTTAATATTTTGATCAAATGCCTGATTTAAAGTGGATAAATCAAAGGATAATTCATCCATTTGCTTTTTTAGATCCTCTATATTTTTATTTTTCATCTTAGCACTCTCCTACTTACTCAATATACACTGAAATTCTTATAATTGTCAACAAAAAGTAAATCACTTTACAAAGTATAATTTGTTTTCATTTTAATATGCTATAGTATTAATATAGAAAGAGGTTTTAAAAATGAATATAGATACAACCATTTTTAAGGAATATGACATACGTGGTACTTATGGAGTCAATATTAATGAAAATATTGCTTATTTAATTGGTCGTGGTTATGGAAGCTATCTAAAAGAAAAATTACATACAAATCATTGTGTAGTTGGAAGAGACAATCGTACATCCAGTTTATCCCTTAGTAATTCCTTAATAAAAGGAATTATAGAAAGTGGTTGCAACGTCTACAACTATGGACAGATAACAACACCTATGCACTATTTAACAAGACATTTAAACAATACATACGGTATTATGGTTACAGCGAGTCATAATCCAAAAGAAGATAATGGTTTTAAATTTTCTTTTGACACTTTAGCAAATGCTCGCGGAAATATGATTTACGAATTTCGTGATTATATTTTACAAGGAAATTTTTTAACTGGAAACGGAAATGTAACAGCTAAAAATTGCCAAAACGCCTATTTAAACTATATGAAAAAAAACATTGCTATGGGCCCAAAAAAAGTAAAAGCTGTAATTGATTTAGGAAATGGAGCAACAACTTGCATTGCCAAAGATATTCATGCACTTTTCCCTAATTTAGACATCATCTATATTTGTGATGAAAATGATGGAAATTTTCCAAATCATCATCCAGACCCTGCCGTTGAAGAAAATATGAAAATGTTAAAAGAAAAAGTGTTAGAAACAAAAGCCGACGTGGGTATTGCCTACGATGGAGACGGAGATCGTATTGGAATTGTCTTAGAGAATGGAGAATATATTTCTGCTGATCAATTTATGATATTAATTGTCAAAAATTTATTACCTTCAATAGAAAATAAAACCATTCTTTATGATGTTAAATGCTCAAAATCATTAGAGGATGAAATTGTAAAACTTGGAGGATCCACTTATTGCTATCGTACAGGTACAAGTTATACAGAAGCAAAAACAAAAGAATTAAACTTAGCTTTTGGAGGAGAGTTTTCAGGACATGTTTTCTTTAACGACCGTGATTATGCATTAGGAAGTGGTATTTACGCGGGTTTAAGACTTTTAGAAATTTTATCTAACGCAGAACAAACCTTAAGTGAAATGTTAGAAAGCACGACAAAATACTTTAGTACACCTGAAATTAAAATCGAAACAACCAATGAAAAAAAATTTAAAATTGTAGAAAAAGTTTTAGAATACGTAAAAGAACAAAAATATACTTATAACGATATTGATGGCGTTCGCGTAACATTTGAGGAAGGATGGGCATTAGTTCGAGCAAGCAACACTGGACCTAATTTAACGCTACGTTTCGAAGCAAAAACAAATGAAAATTTAGAGAAAATAAAAAAAGAATTTATAGATGTTGTAAATAAATATCTATAAATTTTTTATTTGAACAAACGATAAGGATTTGTTTTTGTCCCATTTCCACTTTTGTAACCAATCGTCTCTTTTAAATAAAAAGTAGGACGGATCATATTCCCGAAACTTCGAACCGCTGCAATATGAACTAATTTTCTTTTAGGAACTATATAAGTTGCACTACTTAGACTTGAATTGGTATTATGAAATGGAGTTAGTAACCATTCCCAATAATTCTCTTGATAAGTATTTAGCCATACTTTTGTTATATTCTCATTTGAAATATTTTGATTTTCAAACAATTTTCCCATAGAAAATCCATAATCACTTGGATACATTAAACCTATATTGGCTATAAAAGAAATTTTTCCATCATTTAAAGATTTTGTATAACTTCTTTCATCATTATAAAGGCTATTAGACGTATAAGAACCATTATCATACTTAGTATAATCTGTAGCACCTAAATACCATTTAGCAGGAGCAATATATTGTTGATATTCCCCAAAATCGTTCCAATATTTTCCATTGAGAACATTACTTTGTGTTGTAGACTCTTCCCAATTGTTGTTATTATTTGTATTCCACTGATACCCCTTCATAGATGGAGTTGGATTAAAATCCGGATTGGAGTCAAACATATTTTCACCTATATATTCTTTATATTTTACCAATTTTACCCGATTTAAATACCTACCATTTTCTTCACTTTGTGTGGGAATGACACCAATAATTCGATATAAATTTTCTTCTGGACATGGATTTTCTTCACTTCCAAAACATACATAATTCTTTGGATTTTCTCCTATATAACGATAATCTGTTAAAGCAGGTGTTTGTTCTGTTTCTTTATGTTCAAATTTTTCTATCTCTTCATTTCCTACACTTTTGGCAATGATAAATTCATTAAATGATTTGGGATAAAAGTTTAATGAACACGTTGTTTTACTTGTACTTAAGTTTTTTATATTGAGTACCCATTCTTCGTTATCCCATACTCCTTCTGCATTGTTTGTACAGTACACTTCTTCTACTATATATCCTGATTCTTTATTTGGTATCTCTTCGCTTGGCTTACCATTTACTATCGCAGAAATTTCTATATCTTTATTGTTTTTTCTAAAATCGACAATTCGACCCTTTAACAGGTTAAATTCTTTCTTTTCTTCATACAAGGCATACGTTTTGTATAAATAAATTCCTCCTATTAGTATTGTAATGGCTACCGCACTTATTACTATTGTCTTTGTTTTCTTTGGTGATTTTTTAAATTTTTTCATTTTCATATTTTTACTCTCTATTCTCTATTTAAAACAAGTATAGGCAAATTATAACTATAAGTCAATAGGTAAAATATAACTATTATAAAATTGTTTTAGGTGGCAAAATGAATAGATTAAAAGAACTAAGGGAAGATCGCGATTTGCTACAAAAAGATATCGCAGAAATATTAAAAATAGATCAATCCAATTATAGTAAATACGAACTTGAAAAAATCAATATTCCCATTGATACTTTAAAAAAATTAGCAGATTATTACAATACGAGCATCGATTATTTGCTTTATCGTACAGACAATAGACATTCGTACACCAAAAGCATAATGAAAGAAGAACAATTTTGAAAAAACTCATACGTTGTTCTTCTTTCATTTTTTATACTCATTCTTATTATTGCTAAATACAAAGAAAAATATGCAAATAGCGTTTTAAAAAGATTTCTAAAATTATTTTTTATGATTTATGGTTTTCTTTTATTTCTTTATTATTTCTATAAATATTTTTACAAAATAAAAAAACCTTTTGGTTTTTTATTTAATGATTGATTCTAAGGCTAAAGTAATAGATTCATTTAGCGATTTTTCACGATCTTCTTGACTCATAAAAGTTTCACTAAATTTACTATCTACTACCGTTAAGATACAAGATGCGTGCTTGTCAAATGAATCCGCAATATGGAAAAGCGCAAACGCTTCCATTTCTTCTGCAATAATTTGAATTGTTTTAGGTATTCTAGCCAAAACATGTTCGTTATCACTATAGAAACCAAACTGTTCTGTCGTCATTACCGTGCCAACAAACGTATGCAAATTTAAATCATTCGCTGTGTTTACAATTGCTTGATTCAATTCTTTACTAGGATACGCAAGATGCGTTGGATCTCCATTATAAGAATAAGCAAAGTTTCCTTCGTTATAAGCTCGATCTGCCACTATGATATCAGGTACATCTAATTCTTTTATTAGTCCTCCACAAGTCCCTACACG
Organism: uncultured Mycoplasmatota bacterium; assembly: GCA_947574215.1. GTDB lineage: Bacteria > Bacillota_I > Bacilli_A > RF39 > UBA660 > MGBC108787. Next base: position 32,543 of record CANPIX010000005.1, read on the forward strand.
TATGATTTTTTCTACTCCAAAAAAGTAAAACAATTCAAACGCATAGATACTCATACTAGGCATTCCCATACCCGAACCCATAACGGTGACTCTTGTATCCTTATAATATCCTGTAAAAACAAACATATTTCTTGTATCACTCACAAGTTTTGCATCACTCAAGAAGTTGTCTGCAATATATTTAGCACGTAAAGGATCTCCTGGCATCACTACAATGGGTGCAATTTCACTCGCCTTACATGCTATATGTGCAGGTTTTATATGTTCTAAAACTTTTGGTGCCTTCACAAATAATCACTCCTTATTATTCTATTTATAATATAACAAAAAAAAGTAAAGTTATAAATATTTTTTACTTTACTTTTACTATTGTTTACTAAAAATTTACATCACAGTATTTTACAAAGTATTGACTCGATTTCTTGTGGTGTTTCCTCAAAAAATTCAATACGTAAATGTTCTATACCCATTTTCTTAAATTCATTTAAGTTTTTTATCCCATCAATATTTTTATAATAAAAAATATGTGTTAAATGATTTTTTACTTCATTCACTATTGGATACAATTTGTTATTACGATCTTTTAAATAGTATTTATCTTTTTTAGAGCAAATTGTACAAACCCTATCTTTATTCACTAGCATGCGAAGCGGACAATGTTTCATAACCATAACTTCTGGCCGACCATATAAAAATATTTCTATCTTCTTTTTATCTTCAAAAGATTTTACTAAATCTTCTATCTGTTTTAAATCGTTTTCAATCGATAAAGTTACACGATTAGCTCCTAAACTTTCCAAAACCGAAACACTTGCACAATTTGCAATATTAAAATAGTGGTCTGTAACTACAGAATTCCATTTTCCATATTTATATAAAGCTCCCGTTTCTCCAACAAGTAATCTTTCGTTTTTGTATTCTTTAAAATTGTTTTTCACTCGACTTAGTCTTAAAAATACTTTTTCATTTTCTTTGTATTTTTCATACAAATTTTCATCCAAAACATAAATGGAATCCACATTCTTTGTAAGACAATACTCTAACTGTTCTTCGGTTCTAACCGATACATGAATATATACTCTTTCTGTAAATTTCTGTTTTTCTATTTTTGGTTCGGCTTTTTGATTTTCTACAAATACATTTGGTACTATATTTTCTCGAATAGAAATTAATTCTTCAACCAACTTACGGCGCATTTCTTTTAATTCACTTAAGGGTAAAAATATGGCTTCTTCTTTTTGAATGTCTATATTTTTCAAAACAAAAGGACTATTTCCAAGCGCTCCAATTTTTTCTTTTATAACTTCTTCGGTTGTTTCTTTATTTATAGCTTTTGTAACAATACTCCCTTCTTGATAAATCTCATTTTCTCCATCAGAAAAAATCATTTTAAACGGTTGTTCTAATAAAGCCACTACTTTACAAGAAATGGGGATTTTTTTCAATTCCAAATCTTTTAATTCTTTTTCTAAACAAGAATCAATAGTTTTTAAAACTTCCCCTTTCTTTTTTAAGCCAATTTTATTGTCAACAAATACAATATCTCCACTACTCGCTTTATGAATCAATAAACCTTTTTCATTGTATAAAAAGTTTACCATTACTCCTTTGTTTTCACTTGAAAAACGAATACCATCTTCTTGATGCAAATCAAAGTCCAACTTCATCTTAATTTTTTTAGTATTTGTTTCTAAAACCGTTCCTAAATGTATTCCCTGATGATTCGATGTTTCTATGTTCATAAGTTTATTATTTTGATCGAAAAACAAATGTCCTTTTGTAAAACCGCGATTAAAGATCACTTTTAAATTTTCCATTTCTTTTTTAGAAATTTCTAAAGCAGTTCCTTTTAAATAGGTATCCATTAATTTACGATACAATCTTGTTATATAAGCTACATAAGCAGGACTTTTCATTCTACCTTCTATTTTCAAAGAATAAATAGTAGATTCCATTATTTCTTTGAAATGTTCTAATGTACTAAATTCTTTAGGACTTAATAAATAGTCTCCTTCAGTTTTTATATCTTCTTTTCCATTTTTATTAAGTTTGAAAGGAAGACGACAAATTCCTGCACAAGCTCCACGATTTCCACTTCTTCCTAAAAGCAAACTGCTAAACAGACATTGTCCTGAGTAACTTATACATAAAGCACCATGAACAAATGCTTCTATTTCTAAAGGTGTATCTAAATCCTTGATTTCATCTATAGAAAGCTCTCTTGCTAAAACAACTCTTTTTATTCCTAATTCTTCTAAAAGCTTTAATTGTTCTTTATTGTGTGTATGCATTTGCGTAGACGCATGAATTTCTAAATTAGGAAATGTTTCTCTTACCCTTTTCATCAGTCCTATATCTTGCAGGATTACAGCATCCACATTGTTTTTGTGAAGAAAACGGATATATTGTAAACATTCTTTCAATTCTGATTCGTAAATCATCGTATTGACTGTTACATAAATTTTTACGCCATACAAATGACAATACTTTATAGCCCAAAGCATTTCTTCTTCCTGAAAATTATCAGCAAAAGCCCTTGCCCCAAATTTTTTACCACCTAAATAAACCGCATCACAACCATTATGAATCGCAGCAAGTAGACTTTCCTTATTTCCAACGGGAGACAACAACTCTTTTTTTATCACGATCAATCACTTCTTTTTTCTTTATTATAACAAAAAAAGAAAGAAAACTCTTTCTAATCTTTATCTATATTTTTATCGTACGCTTGATCCGATACTTCATAACGACGATTTTTAGAAATATAACTTAATAATCTGGTAGAACCCCATCCGACAAAAGCCAATATGAAAAAATAAAGGACTCCAAATATGGTAAATGTAGGTTCTGATTTTGTAATCAAGCTAATAATACTTGCACCAGCACTCATACTCGTTACAATAGTTAGACTATTGATAGATTTACTCGTCACATCACTTTTCAATCCATTAAATAATTTTTGAGCAGAACTTACATACGTTTGTGTCATATCCCATAAATATTTAATATAATCTAAAGTATCCTTTAGAGTTTCAAAACGATATCCTGAAATAGCTAGGAATTCAGTAAGCTCTCTATCGTTTTTAGCAATACGTTCACGGGTTCCAATATAAGTACCCATTTGATTAATACGCCCATCAATTAAATTAATGGTTTTGGAATACCCTTCTAGTTTACTTGTAAATTTAACGATATCAACACCTTTAACCTTAGCATTTTCTTTAACGGCATCAATTTTCTCCCATATTACACGATGCAAATTCAAATAGCGATGAAGTTGGCCTTTAAACTCACGAATAAAAACTTGTTCTTCAATATATTTTTCAATCTTATCAAGAGATTGTTTTTTATTATTAATAAAATAGTATTTATCGCCCCTTACTACATCGTATCGTTCACAAGTAAATTCAAAATACTTTTGCTTTTCCGTTCTACTAAGCAAATCAGCAATTTCATCTTTTGTTGCATTATCAAAAACGATAAAATAAGGGAAAACGGTTTCAATATTTGCAAGTTCTTTAGGAACAGGTGCTCCTAAACTAAAAAGATAACTAAAAGCTGGAGATAACTTATTTTCATAATAATCGGTAACTTTATCTAAGTCAGCAAACAATGTATCTTCGCTGACTTTAGAATTATTTAAACAAATTAAACCATCTTCATAAATTCTTACCGAAATATCATAAGAGGTTGTAAATTTTATGTATTCTTCTCCATCGACACCATAATCAATTTTCCCAATAGAAAGAGCCTTACGATACTCTTGTAATTTCTCTGGATCAAGCTTTAATTGACTCTTACATTCTCTTAAAAAATCATAAATTTCAGTTAATTGCAACATGGTTCTTTGAAACCAACCACCAATATACACATTCGTTATTTTCATAAAAACTCTACTCCTTATCAAAAAAATTAAATATTCATACTAAAAAATGTTGCGTCATCTGCTTGAAATCCAAATTTTTTATAACAAGTGTGCGCAGGAACTCTAAAATTACGACTCCATAGTTTTATAGCACTGCATTCGTGATTTTTACATACTTCACGAACCACTTCTAACATTTTGCTTGCTATGTGATGTTTGCGAAATTCAGGCTTAACACAAACATGATTTAGAATAGCAAATGTATTCATATCTTTGAATATAGTAGGAACAATAGCAATTCTTGTATGAGCAATTACCTTTCCTTCGTATTCTCCAATAATATATATTTGATTTCGATCATTTCTATTTTCATTAAATATTTTAATAGCTTCATCATAATCCGTTTGTTCTTCAAATACTTCATTACATAAATCGACAATGCCACGAATTTTTGAAGCATCGGCTAAAGAAAATTTTACATTTATATCCATAAGCAATAAATAACTCCTTTTCTACTTTAAATAGATTGTAACATAAATTGATTTTAAAACATTATTTTCACGTTTTATTTGACGTTTAATTAACAAAGAAACATTATTTCTTTAAAGTCTAAAAGTCACTTTTAACTATTTATTTTTGTTACTTTTTTAATTCACTTTTTCCTGTTAAATAATCGATTTCAATACCTTTTTGAACGTTATAAACAAACACATGAAATTCGATTCCACGACCGCCATCTTCTACAGAATACGCTTCGATTTCAATACCACTAGCAACTAAATTTTCCCCTTCAAATATTGGGGTAACACGGTACAAAACATGATTATGCGTATTTTTTATGTACTCAGCCACTTTTTCTTCAAATGGCAACATTCCTTTTGTATTTGTATTCCTAGTACAAGTTATCAAATTCTTTGGATTGGCATTTTCTCCTGTTAATTGGTAACCTATTAAATGACAACGATTGTATAAGTATTTGCCTTCCACAATGTCATATTTTACGGTGTGCCAACCACTTGGTTTTATCATACCAATACTTTCTCGATCTTCTGTTGGCATCAAATCAATTCCAATACTAGCTATAGCAAATCCACATCTACCTAAAGAATCCAATTCACTGTAGTATTCATAAGAAGTCGTTGTATAATCTTTTTCTTCAAAAAATGGTTTATTTTCATTAAGGATTACATAATCTTTACCACTATATTTAGGAACTTCTTCTAATTTGTAAGAAACAGGAAGTTCTTCTTTTTTTAAATTTTCAAAATAACCAATGCCACTAAATAAAACTAGAGTTACAATCCCTACTAATATACTTTTAAAATTTTTCCTTGTTTTTCTTTTGAACATAATTCCACTTCCTTACCCCTATTTAAAAACTCTCAAAATTTTTGCAATTAATAAAAATGGTAAAAGAAAACAAAACTCATTTTTTTATTACAAATAATTAGAAATAAGTCATTTTTTTAGAATATAAATCAAATTTTCCTTTTATTTTCCTTTTCTAAAGAGCCATAAAACGCTTGATCTAGTGTTATCATAAAAGATCCTTGATCGGTACATCTTTTTAAATAGTCATTAAACTTTATATCTTCTAATTCTTGATATCCTTGTTGTATTAATTTTTCAAAGCCATCAAAAGATTTAAACTGTGAAAATGTTAAATCTACTAGAGTATACCCTCCACCTATTAAAGATTTGTTTGAGACAATCACAAAAACGTGTTCATACCAAAAGCCTAAATCCAAAGTATTTATAAGTCTTGCTGGTATATGTCGGGAAAGTATTTTTCTTAAGAATAAAGAATTATATATTTTTGTCCTCTCTTCTGTTAAATCCTTTAATTCTTGTTTTGTACTTAAAATAGCTTCTTGTATTAGGATATCAGTATTAAATCCGTTTATATTAGTCATTTTTTCAAATAAATCCATTTAAACTCCTTTTTTAATTTACTTACTTTCTCTAGCATTTTCTTTTTTTTGTTTACTTTCTTTAAAGAAAGTTATTAAATCTTCAAAATCTTTAGACTTTTTTTTAAAATTCAATGATATTTTAGTACCGATCGAATTTTCTAAAATAACTCCGCTAAATTTTTTGTCATTTGCTTTTCCTGTACAAAAATCACTTAGACTTACCTTTTCTAAACCCCCAAAATTATCTAAAATAGCACTTAAAACCTGTTTATAAAAAATTGGACTATAATTAGTGGGTACTCCCATGAACCAATACCTAAAATAATTTTTTTTAGGCACAGCAATATCCAATGTACATAAGTATTGTTTTTCTTTTTTAGCAGAGCCAAATTCCATAAAGGCTTCAACGGAAATACTATCGGTTAAAATAGCTTCTATTGTTTCTATTATCACTTTTGTTTTTTTCTATAGATACTTTACTAGCTTCTTCTTTATTCACAATTCTAATCTTCCTTTATCCATTAAATATTTTATCAATCACCAATGTAAAATAGGCTTTAATTTAAGGTCATAAACTATAAAATTATTTTACTACGAATTAGCTTTTTTGCAAACCCTTTTGAGTTTGATACTTTAAAAATTTTGTTCATTCAAAAATTATAAAAACCAGTTTTAAAACTGGTTTTTGAAAATAAAATTAAATATTATCGTTTCGAATTGTTTCTATAATATTTTGTTTATTAATTTTTGATAAAGAATATTTCATTATAATTCCTATAATAATACTAACAAATACAACTACAATGATTAGAGGATATATAGGAATTTTGTATTCAAATTCCAAGCCACTTTTAAATGCCTTATAGATAAGATAAGACCCAGTAAGTCCTAAAGGAATACCAATGAGTAATGATTTTAATCCATAAAATATACTTTCTAAACGAATCATACGATTGAACTCACGTTTTGTCATCCCAACACTTTTTAGCATTGCAAATTCTTTGCTTCTTAAATTCATATTGGTAGTAATGGTATTAAAAATATTTGTTATTCCAATTAGACTGATGACTGTTATAAATCCGTATAAGAAAATCGAAATAATTAAAACCATCGCATTTTCGGCTTTCATTTCTTCTTCGTAGTTTGTAAATCCAACATTTTCAAACAAGTCTTGTTCCTTGCTTAATGCAGTTACTTGTTCTTCCAATTGTTTAGTATCACTTGCCATCAAATACAATTCGCTAAAAGATGTTTTAAAGTTTTTATCAAAAACTTCATCACTTACAATTAAGTACCCTTCAAAGTTAAAACTTCTTTCTAACCCCATAGGTCTAATATTGCTACGTACAACTTCAATTTCAAATTTATCTTCGGTTTCATTTTCTTTTGTTCCTACAAAAACTTCGTTGTTTTTTATTTTGTACATATTTCCTAAGTAATTCTTTTTATTAATAGAATCTTTAAATTCGTCAATTAATATCGCTTGATTCGTCCCTGCTTGCCCTATTTTTTTCAAATAATGATTGTATTCATCCTCTCCTAAGGCAACAACAGGAATCATTAATTTTTCAGAGTTTTCACTATCCATACCATAAAGTCTTAACATTTCTTTTCCATAATCTGAGAATTGATTCCAATCAATAACTAATGAGTCATTTCTTAAAATAGAAGCACGTTCTACTACATCCATTTTTGCAATTTGTTTAAACGCATCTAATTGATCTTTCCCCGTTTCATGGTTGCTATAAAAACGCATATTATAATCCATATTAACATAGTACATACCAGCCATCTTAAAGCCAAACTCTATAAAAGAAGATAAAGATAAGAAAACAAAAATTGAAACGACAATCGAAATCACTGTAGTACGATATTTCTTTTTATTTCGTTTTAAATTTTTATAAGAAATAACCCCACCCATTTTAAATATTTTTTTTACCCAAAAAGGCGTTTTTAATTTTTTTCTTTTAATTTTAATATCTTGATTACTACGAATAGCATCAATCGCTGAAATTCGCCCTGCTTTTCTTGCAATAAAGATAGTAGATAAATAAATAGTTACACTCGCAAGCAAAACAGATAACAAAATAGGAAAAAACGGTATGCTATAAACAAACTGAATGCCTACTAAGAAATCGCCAACGATTAGATTAATTAAAAATACCAAAGTTACTATTGCAATAATCCCACAAAGTATTCCTATTGGAATGGCAATAACTCCTAAAACAAATCCTTCGTACAATACATTTTTCTTAATTTGCTTGCTAGTTGCTCCAACACTTCTTAACATTCCATACATTTTATATTTTTCTGTAATGGAAATAGCAAAACTATTTTTGATTACAAAAACACTGGATAGAATAATGATACCAATTACAATGGAAGCCACCACATACAAAGACCTCATCGTTGCACTATCAGTAACGCCAAGCCAACGTAAGTAACTAGAATTAAATGAATAAGCGTAGGTATCTTCTACTATATTTTTCGTTTTTGAATCGTAATGTTTTGGATCTTTAAAAAGTACAAATGCGTCTCCTTTTTCTTGAATTTCATCGGTATAAGTAATTGCGGTATATCCAGGAGCAGCATAATCTTCAAAAACATAATTTGGACGTTTCATAATCCCTACAATGGTATAAGTACATTCTTGTTTTTTTGAAAATCCTTCTATTACTTTTTCTTTTACTAAACTTTCTTGATTTTCTTCTGTTTCTGTAACTAATGGATTATTTTGGTTTAAAATAAAGGTTTGACCATTATCGACTAGTGTACGATTTCCAATAGAAAAAGTAATTGTATCTCCAACTTTACCTGTAAATCCACCACTATCTATTGCGTGATTGGCTATTACAATTTCTTGTTCATTTTCAGGAAGTCTTCCTTCTAACATTTTAATTCCTAAATGATGTAAAGCTTTATCATTATACGCCGAAATATATAAATAAGGTTTAAACATATTTTCAGAAGGAAAAAGTGCATACCCAATTTCATTACGCAAGTAATAATCTTGAATATCTCGATTTTCTTCTAATGCTAAAATTCTTTCTTTAGGCAAATCTTTAATCATAACATGATAGTATCCATCACTATCGATTGCATCATTGATTAAAGTTTTTTGAAAACTAGTAACCATCCCCGATACACATACAATTAAGGAGGTTGACAGCATGATACCAATAATTGTTACAATTGTTCTTTTTTTATTTAATGTCAAATTTCTTTTGGTTAATCTTTTTAAAACATTCATGCGTTTCTCTCATCCTTTATAATTTTACCGTCATCAATTGTGATAATTCGATCCGCTACACTTGCAATTTCCAAATCGTGTGTAATCATAATAACGGTTTGTTTATACTTTTTATTTGACATTTTTAAAAGAGAAACAATTTCATCACTAGCTTTAGAATCCAAATTTCCTGTTGGTTCATCCGCTAATACAATAGCTGGATTGTTAATTATTGCACGCCCAATAGAAACTCTTTGCTGTTGTCCTCCGGACAATTCATTTGGCAAATGCGTACTTCGATTGGTTAAATTTAAAGTGCCTAAAACTTCTTCCAGTCGATCTTTAGGTAATTTAACATTATCCAAATCACAAGGAAGCATAATATTTTCTTTTACATTTAATATCGGAATCAAATTGTAAAATTGATAAATAATTCCAATTTGCCTTCTTCTAAATATAGCCAAATTATCATCACTTAAAGAGTAAATATCTACACCATCAATGCATACCTTCCCACTAGTAGGTCGATCAACTCCACCAAGTAAATGTAAAAGAGTTGATTTTCCACTTCCACTTGCACCAACAATTGCTACAAATTCCCCCTTTTCAATAGAGAAATTGATATGATCAACCGCATTAATTTTCATATCCCCGTTTCCATAAGTTTTTGTTAAGTTTTCAACTTTTAATATTTCCATAATTTTTTTCCTTTCTTCAAAATAAGTATATGAAGGAATTGTGACAATGAAGTGACTGACTCATTTTTTATTTAAATCACTTTTTAAATTCATTTTACCTAAACCCAAAAAAATAATATCTATTTTTTATAAAAAAAACGTTTCTTAAATATTAAGAAACGAATTTTATTCAAAATTTTGAAAATTAATAAGAACTTTAGTTTTTTATTATTATCTACTATTTCCCTTATTAATTTCTTCTAAAGAAACATGTACAGCATCATAACTATTTTCTTTATTATTTTTTTTCATTTCAATTAGAACGTTTTCTAAGCAACCATCCATAACTTGCAATAATTTTTGTTTTTCTTCCTCAGTAGAGACAGGAACTTGTTCTATCAAAATTTTATTTGTATGCAAAAGAGTAGAACGCATAGAAAGAGTATCATAAATTAAATTCATTACCATTTCTTCTGTTAATGTTTCCCCAACCAAAGCATTCAATTTTTTTGCAAATAATTCTAATTCCGTATTAACTGCTGTATTTCTTACTAAAAAAGTATTTAAATCTTTATTGGATATCATTTTATCCTCTCCTTTTCTATCGTATTTAATTATAAAAAAATTTTTTAAAAAAAACAATTTCTTTTATAAAAATTAGTATCTGCCTTTATCGGCATATAAAAAATAGCATTTCAACTATTTTATATCAAATTGGCTGCCCCAGTAGGATTCGAACCTACGGAATGTCGGAGTCAGAATCCGATGCCTTACCGCTTGGCTATGGAGCAATAAAAAAATTATTTTATTTCTTCTAATCTTTTTTTTATCAAAAGACACAGATCCAAAGGACCATTTATCTTTCGAAGCACTAGCAAACTATCCTGTAACTTTCTTTTTAAAGAAACTTGATCTTTAATTTTTTCTGTTTCTCCTTTATAATCATAATTCAAAATTGGATTTTGAGCAACATATTTTTCTATGTATTCTTCTATATCTTTTAATATGAATTCTTTTAATTTGTATTCATCCATTTCTATTATGCCAAAATAGCCACCAATTAACAATTTAAATTCATCTTCTAAAGTCATTTAAATACTCCTTTTTCTGTATTATAACATAATTACTTCTTTCGTATTTTAATTTCATCATCTTCTTTTAAATGACCAAATAGTAAAGAAGAATTTCTATCATGTTTTAATCGATTTTCTTTTACTTTTTTTTCTTCAAAATTAGCATAACAGTATTTACATAAATGGTTGCAAGTATTATATACTCCTATATCCACTAAACTTACACAACCACAATTCCGAGCACTCCATTTTGGAAATTTCTTACCCGTCAACTGATAAGCGTAATTTTTAGAAATACACGGTTCATTTTTGATTCCATATTTTTCTAAATCACCTTCATTACAACTTTGAATTAGCACACCATGCTCTTTCCCTATTCTATAAAAATTTAAAGCAATCTGTTCTACATCTTCATCTTTTATTTCTAGTAACTGCATTTCTTCTTGATTGTTTAAAACATTTTTGTAAGTATCTACAAAAGAAATAATTATATGATTTACAAATCCTTTTAAAGTATTACAAAGCTTTTCAAAAGCTTTTATATGATATTCGATTGAATACTTGGAATTTAATAAAATTGGATCATAACGTACAAACAAATTCTCTTTTCCAATAATTTCGGATAATTTTTTTATCCCTTCTATTATTTTTTTCTTATTCAAAACATTTGGCTCAATATCATTTTGATAAGGAGTTAAAGTTACTTGAAATACAATTGGCAATCGAATTTCTTTTAAATAAGAAAGTATAGGTAAAGGATTTTTTGTACAAAAAACAAAAAGATCAACATCTCGAAAAAAGATACGACTTACCATTTTTGGATAAAATGGATTACGAACATCCACAAAACCTTCTCGAATTCTATTAAGTAACCATGGTGTATAAAAAGCCACTATATCCGTTCTACCACTTATGTAAAGTATCATAACTATTCCTTCTTTAAAAAATATTATAACAAATACTTATAATTTCAAAATAGAAAAAATTACCAAAAATTTAATTAAAATTTTTCTTATATTTCTTAGAGAATTTTTTTACAAATTGTTATAAAATAGCGAAAAAAAATAATATCAAATACCTATGAACTTTATTTTGGTAAATTTAATGATTCAGCTAATGTAGTAATAATTTACAATTTTTCATCATTTTACAACAAAATTTATAAATAATAATCAATATATATTAAATTTAACAATTATGATGTATAATAGTTTCCAATTATGAAACAGGTGGTATTCTATGTCAAATGTATTAGAAAAAATTTCAAACAGTGTACTCAATACTAAAAATATAAAAATAATTATAATCTCTAATCATTTCTTTAAAGATTCCTCCCTATCAATTTCTTTTTTGAGTACATTAAATCATAGACACCAACCTTTCTATGATTTTTTCTTATAAAACGAAAAAAACAATCATTTCGATTGATTCTATATCTAAAAGTTCGGATAGTTCGAACAGATTCGTCAATGGTGCCCAAGAGAGAAGTACAACAACTTTAAAAGAAAATAAATAGTCAGTAATAATTTATTAACTGACTATAGTATATCAAATGTTCATATCTTTTACCAATCGTTTTGTACCTAAATAATTTTTTTTGTACCACTCTATAAATTGTTCTTTGGCTGAAATATGCCCATCACGCCGATTTATTCTCTCTTCATCAGTCATCTCTGCTAATGTTTTAACAGAATCTTTTGGTTGAAATACATACCACAAGCTAGAACGCATTGCCTTATTTTCTTTTCCTCTTTTTTCATAGGTTATGATTCCTTCATCTTTACCATAGAAACAATAAAATTCTGTTCCATCATAGAAAGTTAAGCAGTCTAAGAATTGACAACTTCTATCTTCGACATCTTTTAAAGTCTTTAATAATCCATCTATATCCTCAGATATTCCACTTCTCCTTACAAACGCACCAGGATATCCAGGATTATTAGGGTAATTATGAATGTTAAATCCTGAATCAATTACAAAACAAGGTTTTCCTAAAATTTGGTAGGCTTGCATTACTTTACTCTTTGAAACAGTTTCTATATCATTCACTTCTGGTTCTTGAAAATCCATTTTCATAATTTCAATAGGTATTTGCTCTCTATTAAATCTTTCTTCAATTTCAAATCCTTTATTTATATTTCCTGTTACGAATGTTATTGTCTCCATATTACAACTCTCCTTTAAAATTATACATTTTTTTAACTAGTCCTGGATTATATTCTGGCATTGTTAAATCAATATTTTTATCATCAGCTATCTTTTTAGATAAAAAATACATTTGAAGTGTTAAGTAATATTCTTTCCAAAATATATTTTCATCTAAATCATCTGTATTAAATACAGTCAAATTAGAATATTCATTATTTATAGAGTTAATAAGTAGGTGATCTAAACCTTTTAATTCATGAGTTAAATAAATTATATGACTATTCGGATACCTAAATAACAAATTACTTCTTCCATGACAATAAGATCCTTTATCATGAATTACAGGTGCAGATAGACCAACTTCAGCTAAATTAGATTCTAAAACACTACCAGATGTCTTAGTTTCATATCCACTCATTATTTGAACTAAAGATGTATCTTTAAAATCAAACTGTAATCTATCTATTTTATCTGCACTTCTAATTAGCAATTCTTTTATCTTATCGTTTATTCTTTTGATTTCATTAGAACCTATTTCTAAATTTAATGATGTAGTTGAATCAAGTAGTAATGTAATCGGTCCTAAGCTAGTTGCCAATGAGATAAAACTTTTTTCTCTTTCATAGAGTTTATTTCCCCAAGAAATCACTTTATAATCTATATCTTTTTCCTTCTCACAAATTAGATATTTTTTTCCTTTAAAACTTGTAAGTGCTTCCTCTATACCATTCGTACTTCCACTAGCTGAAATAGCAATCAAATTAGAAAAACTATCTCTATTTGCCTTATAAAAATAATCTCTTGGTTCAATTACTTCACAAATAATTCTAGTAAAACCTAATCTTTCTATAATAAGCTGTAAATAATATGCAATAACTTTAGAGCCACCTGTTGCCATAATCAGAGTTGGTTTATTTTCGATAGTTAATTCGTATAACATTTCTCTAATATTATTGAATTTTCCTAGAAATGGATCATTTATTGCCATTATTCTTTCTTCTAACCTAGAAAAATTTATTTTTGTTGGTTCTGTATGTGTATGTTTGATCATTATAAAATCTCTCCTTTGTTAATTACATTTTAACAAAAGAAAAGGAAATATATATGTCAGTTATAAAAATTTTCCAATAATTTTATAGTTTTAATTCTATTAATATAAAAATGTCTAATTTCTTCCTTTGATTCACAATAGGCAGCTACTCCCCACTCATTACCAAGTATAATTAAATCATAAGGATGAATTGTTCTTTCTGATATATTTTTTCCATTTTTAGAATAATACTCTATAAAACATTTTCTTTTTTCCTTAATCGCTCTATTTATTAAATTAAAGAAGTCTTTATTTTTTACATCAATTTCATTTGGTGTTATAAATCTTTTAGGAACATTTATATTTTGATTTAACACATACCCTCCATAAGGGCCTTTAATAGTATCAATATAAATTCCTGCTTTTTCTATTTCATCTTTATACACTCGAATCATTCTTGGAGTGACTTCTAGTTTTTCAGATAATTCAGCTATGCTATATTTTTTTCCTGAGTTTAAATATTCAAACATTGTTAACACATTACTAATTTTAGACATATAGCTCCTCCTGAATTGAATACAATTTATTATAACATATCAAAACAATTTATTGTTTTCACACGTTTATTGATTATGTCAATGTACAAGTGTGTTTATTAAATTGGCAGATTCAATTTAATTTCTATAAATATTTTACCATAATTTTAAACATATTAAAACTCGAAACATAAAAGTGAAGTTGTAAAATAAAAGTAGACAGTAGAAACACTGTTTGCTTTTTCTTTTGCTATAATTACAGTAAGGAGATGATAAAAATGGCAAGTAAAGGTCAAAAATTTAAACATTGGACAGCTGAAGAAAAATATGAAGTTATTAAACCATTCTTTTCCCTATCATCTACTTTTAAAATGGCATTTTGTGGCGTAATCGTCACTAATTTTTTTATAGCATCTTTCGTTTTATCTTTGCTTATATCCTCTATAAATCTTCCTAATTTAATAAAATAAATAACCATACAAGTAGATTCAAAATATAGACTTCCAAGATACTCATATACTCCAAGTATTATATGGATATATCCATAAAAACTGTATATAAAACTAAATAATACACTAAGCATTACTAAAGTATCCATATTAGGCATTTTATGGAGTAAATTTTTTACACCACTTTTTAATATATCATATCCATACCATAAAAAAATGAGTGTTGAAAGCAACATTATAGTTGCTAAAATGATTGGATAATCTTGATTAATAAAAGGAATATTAGGTACCCTTATCATATGTCCCATGGAAACATACATAATAAATAGAATAAAAATTCCTAAAGAGATTAGTTTTGTTTTATCTATTTTATTTGTTTCTATATCTTCTATTCCTTTAAATTCTCCTAGACTTTCAAATCCTGCTTCATTTATATAACACTCTAAATTTTTTTTATTTATGTTTTCATATTCAATTGTAGCAATAGATAATACTAAATTTACATTGGCACTTTTTACTCCTACTTGTTTGGTTAAATATTTCTCTAATCCCAATGAACAAGCACTACAAGTCATACCACCTATTTTTAAAACTATTTTTTTCATGAAAACACCTCTTAATTATTTTGCAGATTTAATTCTTAAAATTCTCAAGGCATTTATGATTGCTAGAACTGATACTCCAACATCAGCAAATACTGCTGCCCACATACTAGCAAGACTAAATGCACTTAATATTAAAACTCCAATTTTTACCGCTATAGCAAATACTATATTTTGTCTTACAATTCGCATTGTTTTTTTAGAAATCTGAATAGAATTCGCAATTTTAGATGGTTCATCTGTCATAATAACCACATCTGCTGCTTCAATCGCAGCATCACTTCCAAGACCACCCATTGCTACTCCTATATCAGATAATGCTAGAACTGGAGCATCATTGATTCCATCTCCAACAAAGATAAGTTTTCCTCCAGATGATTTTTGAGTCATTAATTTTTCTACCCAAGAAACTTTATCTTGTGGTAATAGTTCTGCATGATACTCATCTAAATTAAGTTCATTCGCTACAGACTCACTAATATTCTCGCGATCTCCTGTTAGCATGACAACTTTTTCTACATTATTATTACTTTTAAATAATTCTACAGCTTTATAAGAATCTTCTTTAATTTTATCAGCAATTAATATTGTTCCTACAAATTCATCATTTATTGCAACATATACGATTGTTCCTGTCTCTTCACTCTTTTTAAATTTAATATTGTATTCTCTCATTAGTTTTTCGTTTCCAACTAAAATAATCTTTCCATCTACTTTTGTCAAGACACCTTTACCAGAAATTTCTTGTGTTTTAGTGACAAGTTTTTCATCAATTTCTTTGTTATATGCTTGTTTCAATGAAAGAGAAATTGGATGATTAGAAAAACCTTCTGCATAAGCTGCATATTTTAACAGATCATCATCAGAGTATCCGTAAGCACTAATTTTTTGAACTTTAAACACTCCCTCTGTTAATGTCCCCGTCTTATCACACACAACAATTTCAGCACTTGCAAGAGCTTCTAAATAGTTACTTCCTTTTATTAAAACTCCTATTTTAGAAGCTGCTCCTATTCCTCCAAAAAATGATAATGGAATAGAAATAACCAAAGCACATGGACAAGAAACAACTAAAAATGATAATGCTCGATATAACCAATCACTAAATAAGGCTTCTTTCATAACAAGCGGTGGAATGATTGCTAAAAGAACTGCTACTATAACTACAATTGGAGTATAGTATTTTGCAAATTTGCTAATAAAGTTTTCAGATTTTGATTTTCTACTACTAGCATTTTCTACTAAATCTAATATCTTACTAACAGTTGATTCTCCAAATTCTTTACTTACTTTAATTTTTAAAATTCTATCATTGTTTATACAACTACTTAATACTTCATCATTTATAGATACTTTTCTTGGAATTGCTTCTCCTGTTAAAGCCTGTGTATTAAGCATTGATTCACCTTCCACTACAACTCCATCTAAAGGAATTTTTTCTCCAGGTTTTACTAATATAATTTCTCCAATATTTACTTCATCTGGATCTACTCGTTCAATTTTATCTTCACGATATACATTTGCATAATCTGGTCTTATATCCATAAGATTTGCTACAGATTTTCTTGACTTATCTACTGCATAACTTTGGAATAATTCTCCTACTTGGTAGAAAAGCATTACTGCAACTGCCTCTGGAAATTCTCCTATACAAAAGGCTCCAATTGTAGCAACTGTCATTAAAAAGTTTTCATCAAAAACTTTACCTTTAAAAATATTTCTTAATGCCTTTAATACAATGTCATATCCTACAATTATATAAGCGATTACATACAGAATGCTGTTATATAATTCAGCATCAAATTTAAGTAATAAAGAAATTACAACTAATAAAAGAGAAACGATTATCTTGATTAATTGCCTATTCATTTTTTGGCTCATGATAACTATACCTCCTCAATTGTTACATTTGGTTCTTCTTTTTTTATCACTTTTCTAATTTTTTCTATTGCTTGTTCCTTATTTTCTTCAGTACATTCAATAGTTAATTTTTGTGTCATAAAACTAATACTAACATTCTCTATAATATCAATTTTTTGTAAAGCTCCTTCTAATTCGTTTGCACAATTTGCACAGTCTAAATTTTTAATTTTAAATTTGTATTTATTCATTTTAATCCTTCTTTCTTATTTTTTTAATCTTTATGGTTAATATGTTCTAAACCAATTTCAAACAATTTAACAATATGCTCATCGTCCAAAGTATAATATACTTCTTTACCATTTTTTCTACATCTAACAACTCCACTTCTTCTAAGAACTGCAAGTTGGTGTGATATAGATGATTTAGTCATATCAAGTACATTTGCTAAATCACAAACACACATTTCGTTTTGATCTAATGCAAAAAGAATCCTACATCTTGTGGTATCTCCAATAAGTTTGAATAAATCTGCTAATTTGTTAAATATATCTTCATTTGGCATTTTTTGTAATACTTCATCAACAGCTTCTTGATGAATAACATTACAATCACAAGAAAATTCATTTCTAGACATAAATTCCCTCCCATAATATTATATGTTTTTTAGTTGAATTATTTCTCAACTGTTTTGATTATAGTTGAATGCATATTCACTTGTCAATATATTTTGATAAAAAAATGAAAATTATGCAAATTCTCATTTTATCTCCCTTTACTGGCTAAATCTTTTTTACAAATTACTATTTGTATGATAGATTAGCAAAAAATATAATTAATCTATTTGTACACAAATAATAGTTGAACTTATATAAATATTATAATACTTTTCATATCCTTTTTAAAGTTATTGTGTACATTTTCTTTTAAGAAATTCAAACAGTTTTATAATTTTTTATGTACCAAATCAAGAGTTACTTTTTAGCAGGATAAGTGTGTATTACAAACAACTCGCCAGTGGCGAGTTTATCCCTAAAATAAAGGGTTTGCCAACTTTTAAATTGTATTACAAAATTATTTTTGTTTTACTTTTGTATTACGAAAAAATAGCAAAAAATATATAAAAACAGCTGTTTGTTTTACTATTGTATTACAAATATACCTTTATTTGCATTTGAAAATATACTAATTTGTACCAAAATTTAAGATTTTGAAATAAATTATACAACTCTTGTTGGTACAAAAAGATGTACCTTAAATATCAACATTTATAATATTTATTGGACTAACAGGTACTTCTATTAATCCATAATTAGTTATTTTAAATTTATCAAGGATAGGTATTAGTTTAAAAGGTTCATTAAAGTAATTACCTTTATTATATTTGAGCATAAATTGTTGATCATTAACTTGTTCTTTCTTTAATTCTTGATAATCAATAGGAAAGCTTAATTGTAATTTTTTAATATACTTTTTAATTTCTTCTCTAGTCATTGGGGCTGATACTTCAATATTTATAGGTATATTATTTTCTTTTATTACT
>CANPIX010000006.1 GCA_947574215.1 uncultured Mycoplasmatota bacterium
TCTTTCACTTGTATTTTCGTTTCTTATACTGGATTTTACTTTTTCACTTTACCATCAATAATAAATTGTTTAATAGTATAAGAGAAGGTGTGTACAAAACTTCTATTAATTTAAAAGAGAATATCCTACTTTATTAATAGTTCCAGCTCCAATAGTAATTATGATATCTTTATTTTGAACATTTTCTTTTAAATAAGAGATTATTTTTTCATAACTATTTAAGTAAATACAATTCGAATTGTTTTGTTTTATTAAAATTTCTAAATCTTTAGAAGATATATTGTACGTATTTGTTTCTCTAGCTCCATAAATATCCGCTAGAATAATACAATCAAATTCTTTTAAAACATTTGCAAATTCCTCTAAATGTTCTTTTGTTCTTGAATACGTATGAGGTTCAAATACAGCCCAAGTTTTATTATGTGGAATATCTTTACTGCATGCTAGAGTTGATTTGATTTCCGTTGGATGGTGCGCATAATCATCAATTATTGGAATTCCATTATAATTTCCAATAAGTTCGAAACGACGCTTAGCTCCTGTAAATTTTTTTAGTCCATTTTTAATGTCTTCTTTTGAAATATTATAAAAATCACCAGTTGCTATAGCTGCAAGTGCATTATAAATATTATGTTTTCCATATACATTTATTTGAAATGATTCAAAAAATTGGTTATTTTTTAGACAATCAAAAGTAGGATATCCATCTTCATTTATTTGAATATTTATGGCTTTATAAATCGCGTCATTCATAATACCATATGTAATATTTTTCGAAGTTGTTTTTTTCAAAACTTCTTGTGTATTTTTATCATCAATATTAGCAATAATTACGCCATTTGGTTCCAATTTGCTCATAAATTTATAAAATGAAAGTTTTATATTTTCTATATTTTTAAAGTAGTCTAAGTGATCATTATCAATATTTAGAATTACTTCTGTGTTGGGATAAAATTTTAAGAATGAATCAACATACTCACAGGCTTCTAAAATAAAATATTCACTATGTCCTGTACGATTGTTTCCTTTTATATCTTTTAAATAGGCTCCTACTTCAATAGTAGGGTCTTTATCAGCTTCTAAGAAAATTAATGAAATCATAGAGGTAGTGGTTGTTTTTCCATGGGTTCCACTAATGCATATACATTCTTTAAATTCTTTTGTAATTATTCCTAAGAATTCGCTTCGTTCCATCATTTCTTTTTTTAACTCTTTTGCGTAAACGTACTCCAAATCGTTTTTTGGAATTGCAGCGGTATATACAATTAAATCAGCATTATCTATCATTTCTTTATGGGAACCAATTCGTATATCTAATCCTAACTCTTTTAAGTGAAGAGTATTTTCACTTTCTTTTGCGTCGCTACCTGTAACGAAAATATTATAATCAGTTAAAAGTTCTGCAAGACCACTCATACTGACTCCACCAATTCCTATCATATGAATTTTTTTGTACTTTTTTATTGTTTCTAATGCCATAATAAACCTCTTTCTTATTTTCTTATATTATATCGTAAGTATATTAAAAAAGAAAACTTTTAAAAGAAAAACAATTATGATATAATTTTTTTAAAGAGATGATATACATGCTAAAAACAAAATATGAGAGAATGAAGCCTTATGAAAAGAAAAAAATAAGAGACCTTTATAAAAAAACACAAAAAGGAAAGGAAATGCTAAAACGTTTGATTCGATTAAACTTAATAGGACTTGCTTTAATTTTATATGCATTGTATTTCTTTATTAAGGATTTTTCTCATTTATCTTGGACTAATTATTTTATTTGTATCCCTATTTTCAGTATTGGTTTATTTTTTATAGTAATGGCTTATCGATTAAGAATAAAGGCTTTGAATTATTTTACAATTAAAAACAAATGATAAAAAATTTTGTATATAACAAAATTTTGTATATAACAAAATTTTTTTTATTAACTTTTAAGGGTGTGACTTGCTAAGGGCAAGTCACAAAAAACCACTAGCTAAGCTAGTGGAGTTAATGTGCTTTCAGCAAAATGACATCTCGCATGCTATAATATGGCTGTTCAGGCCCAATATTAAGCATGAAAGGAGAGATGTCATGGCTAAAAGTTTAGCACATACAAAATATATGTGCAAGTATCACATTGTGTTTATACCAAAATTTAGAAGAAAGGTAATCTATAATAAGTTAAGAGCAGATATACAAAAATATATACAAGACTTATGTAAGTGGAAAGGAGTAGAAATAATAGAAGGGCATATGATGCCAGACCATGTCCATTTACTAGTAGAAATACCACCAAAAATGAGCGTATCGTATTTTATGGGGTATTTGAAAGGAAAAAGTAGTCTAATGGTATTTGAAAAACATACAAATTTGAAATATAAGTTTGGAAACAGAAACTTTTGGGCAACAGGGTATTATGTAAGTACAGTAGGATTAAATGAAGCAACAATAAGAAAGTACATAAGAGAGCAAGAGAATGAAGATATGATACAAGATAAATTAACCAAAAAGGAATACATAAACCCTTTCAAGGGTAAACTGAAGTAGTCATTACATAGGGCTTGAACAAAGTGAAAGCAAGCCTTCATTTGCGGGCTTGTTGGTATTTTGGCCTTATAGGCCATGTGAAAACCACGTCTTTTAGGCGTGGTTATTTATTGGGATGAGAAAAACAGAAATTTTATAGTAATGAACAACCTACATGAGTAATAATAGTAATTCATTACTAGTATAAGAAAACAAGAAAAAAGAGTGTGTAACACTCTCAATTCGCTAAGAAATGATTTTTTTATTGCACAGCAAAGCAAATTTAAAAAATTATTTTTTATATTAAACATTAATAAATCAATGTTTTAAACTTAATGGCGGAGCAGGAGAGATTTGAACTCTCGCGCCAGTTACCCGACCTATACCCTTAGCAGGGGCACCTCTTCAGCCTCTTGAGTACTGCTCCATAAGACTACATTTTCATTTTATCTTATAATGTTATTATAGTCAAGAATGAATTTTTTATGATTTAAAAAAAAGACTTATTTAGTCTTCAAGTGTTGCGTTTTTAATATTCTCCATATACTCATTCATAATAGTAAAATAAGTATCATTGTTTTCTTTTTCTTCCGTTGTTAAAGTTTGCATTGTTTTTACAGTAATTATTTTTACGCCATTTTTTTCAAGATTGGAAATAAATTCTGTTTTTTCATCTGTATCTTTTATGAAAATGGTTTTATAATTTTTATTTTGAAAATTATTTTTAATTGTATTCGAATTAGCATTATCTTCTAAAGATATTACCTCAAATCCATAATTTTCTAAATATTTGAACATGTTGGAAGACGCAACAATTGTATTCTTATTTAAATCTTTTGCACTCTTAGCGATAGTTCTTAATTCCGCATCCATAACAGAAAGTTTTTCTGAAAGCGTATTGTATTTTTTTTCTAATTCATCTTTAGCGTATTTGCTACTCACAAATTCTTGTAAATTGTCTTTAATTGTTTTGGCTAACATAAGGTAATAATTTGGAGATAACCAAAGTTCTTCAATTCCGTTGTTGTATTTTAAACCATAAGCTACATCTATTATATAAAGCTTTCGATTGCTATTAATTAAATTTCTAGCAATTTCTTGTTCTTTGGATAAACCGTTATATATAAAAATATCATTTTTACTATATTGTTTATTTTGTTTATTCGTTAAATTGTAAGTATTTACATCTGCTCCATCTGGATAAATACTCAAAACAAGTCCATCTCCGTAAATTTGTTCTGTCAAAAAGCCAATAGGATAAACAGTTGTTAAAACTTTCAATCCATCGCTCTTTTTGTTATTACAACCCGATAGAAAAATTAAAATACTGATTAGTACTATAACGATTTTTATTTTTTTCATAAATCCTCCTCATTTGGGACAGGATCATAACCAAACTTTCCTTTAGGATGGCATTTTTTTAGCCTTTTCAGTCCCAATTTTATTCCTCTAATAAATCCAAATCGTTGTATTGCTTCTTTCATATATTCACTACAAGTGGGAGTAAATCTGCACAGATTGTGTGAAGCAAAAGGTAAAATTTGGTAGCAATTTATTAGGAACACACATATTTTTTTCATACAGTTATTTTACTACACATTTTAAATAAAGTAAAATTTTTCTCAAGTAAGAGCAAGTGAATTTAAGTATATATTTTTATGAATTTACTTCCAATAGGAATGTGTGATACAATATTTTAAGAGAAAACTAGAAAAGGTGTCGAGCATGAAAGAAAAACTTAAAGAATTTAATATAGAAATTAAAAATGAATCTTTATTAAATATGGCGTTAACACATAGTTCTTATTCAAATGAACATCATGGAGAAAATTACGAGCGTTTGGAATTTTTAGGAGATGCGGTATTAGAATTAGTTACCAGTGAATATTTATTTTTAAATACCGAGTTTAGTGAAGGAGATATGAGTAAAATTCGTGCTAGTTACGTTTGTGAAGAAGCACTTGAAAAATACGCTGAAGATATCGAACTTGCAAAATTTATTTTGGTTGGGCATGGACAAGAAAAAGATATTAATGCAACTATAGTTGCGGATGTATTTGAGAGTGTTCTTGCCGTAATTTATTTAGAATGTGGTTTGAATGTTGTTAAAAATTTTATCTTGAATATTATTCTTCCTTATATTGAAAAAAAAGTTCAGTTTAAATTTGATTATAAATCTCTTTTACAAGAAATGGTACAAACCAATAAAAAAAGTTTAGAATATGTTTTAATTTCTGAAACAGGACCAGCCCATAAAAAAGAATTTACTGTTGAAGTTCATATTGAAGATATGATCTATGGAAGAGGAATTGGTAAAAGTAAAAAAGAAGCAGAGCAAAGAGCTGCCAAAGATGCTTATGAAAAGGCAAGTAAGTAGGAGATGAGTTATGTATTTAAAAAGTATTAAAGCCAATGGTTTTAAATCATTTGCAGATAAAACGAACATTATGTTAGACAATAATATAACTTGTGTAGTTGGACCTAATGGTAGTGGAAAATCCAATATTGTGGATGCGATTCGTTGGGTTTTGGGGGAACAATCGGTAAAAAGTTTGCGTGGTTCAAACGCCATGAGTGATATTATTTTTGCTGGATCAAAATCAAGAAATGGAGCTAATCGTGCAGAAGTTGCATTAACGTTTGATAATACAGATCATTATTTGAAAAGTGACTTGTCTGAAATTGAGGTAAAACGTGTTTTGTATCGTAGTGGTGAAAGTGAATATTTTATCAATGGCGCCAAAATTCGTTTAAAAGATATTACAGATTTATTTTTGGATACAGGAGCTGGAAATGATTCATTTAATATCATTAGTCAAGGGAGCATAGAATCGATTGTCAATAGTAAACCTCTTGATAGAAGAGTTATTTTTGAAGAAGCTGCTGGAGTTTTAAAATATAAAAAAAGAAAAGAAGAAAGTTTACGTAAATTAGAAAAAACGAAAGAAAATATTGAAAAGGTAAATTTAATTATCGAAGAATTAAAGGTGAATTTAGAACCATTAAAAGAACAATGTGAAAATGCGAAAAAATATTTGGATTTGAAAGAAGAATTAAAAAATATTGAAATTGCTTTAATTACTGAAGAAATTACTACAATTCATGAAACTTATACCGATTTAAAAAATGAAATAGAGGCTATAAATTCGCGTTTACTGGATGAAGAATCCTCAAGTAGTGACGATGCAACTCATTTAGAAACTTTAAAATTAAAAACGCTTCGTCTAGAAGAAACAATTAGTCAAGAAAACCAAAAAGTGCTAGAAGTTACAAGTCGTTTTATAGGTTTACAAAATGAAAAAATGATGTATACCGAACGAAAGAAATTTGCTGGAAATGCTAGTGATGTAGAAAACAATATTGTACGTTTAAAAGAGGAAATATTAGAATTAGACAAAGGAATTAATTTACTTGAAAATGAAAATAAACATTTAGAAGAATCTATAAAAAGAGAAGAAGAATATTTACGAAATACTAATGAAAATGTTAGTTTTTTGAAAATTAAAAGGAGTAGTTTACAAAACAAATTTCAAATTGGAGTTCGAGAATTGTATGAGTTAAAAAGCAAAAAAGAAATTTTAGAATCTTCTATTGTTAACGATGCCAAAATGCCGATTGCTGTGAAAAATGTATTAAATAATGTACGTTTAAAGGGTGTTTATAATACAATAGGAAAATTAATAGAAATACCTGATCTTTATGTAAATGCCATTGATGTTGCGTTAGGAGCGAGTTCTAATTTTATTGTTGTAGAAAATGAAAAGGTAGCTAAAGAGTGTATTTCATTTTTAAAAGAAAATAAATTAGGAAGAGCTACTTTTTTTCCAATAAATATTATTAAAGAAAAGACGATTTTTGCCTCTAGCTTGGAAAAAGTAAAAGCAATCGATGGATTTATTGGAGTGGCTTCTGATCTAGTAACGTATAATTTAAAATTTGATAATATTATTAAAAATCAATTGGGTAATGTTTTAGTAGTTGAAAATATCGATGTTTTAAATAAAGTAGGAAATATTTTAGAGTATAAGTTTCGTATTGTCAGTTTAGAAGGAGAAATTCTTCATGCAGGAGGTTCTTTGACAGGAGGAACTTTAAAAAACGATAATAGCGCATTAAAGGATAAAAGAGATTTAGAATTCATTAAGAAAGAAATTTTAAGAAAAGAAGAAGAAAATGAAAGATGGAAAATTGAATTAGATGATTTTGAAGAAGAACTGAAAAATTTAAATCAAAAAGAAGAAGATTTGAATCGAACTATTATCTCTTTAAAAGAAAGTATTCATGAGAAAACGAATTTTTTGGAAGCAAAAAAACAAAAACAAAAAGAGCTTTCTAAAGAACTTGAAGGTTCTAATGCATTAAAAGAAGGTCATGTAGATGAGAAATTATTGGCTTTAATGGATGAATTAAATGAAGCAGAAACGAGTAAAAATATTATAGAAAACAATTTGGAAAAATTGAAAGAAGAGAAAAGCAATCTAAATAGTGAAATTCAAGAATTAGATCGAAAATATCGCGAAAAAAATAGTGTTTATAATAAATTGCAAAATGAATTAAAAACCAAGGAAGTTCATTTAGGAAAATTAGATATAAAATTAGATAATTTATTATTATCTTTGAATGAAAACTACAATTTAACATACGAAAATGCTAAACTTTCTTATGTTTTAGAATTAGAGTATGAAATTGCGAAAGATAAAGTAAGTAATTTAAAAACAGAAATAGGGAAATTAGGTGAGGTTAATGTTTTTTCTATTGAAGAATATGACCGAGTAAGTACGCGTTATGATTTTTTAAATCATCAAAAAGAAGATTTAGAAAATGCAAGTAACAATTTGATTACTATTATTGAAGAAATGGATACAATTATGGTAGAAAGGTTTAGTAAAACATTTACTTTGATTAGTGAAGAATTTAAAAAAGTTTTTAAAAAGATGTTTAAGGGTGGTAATGGGATGCTTACTCTTACTGATCCAGAGAATATTTTGGAAACCGGAATTGAAATTGTAGCTGAGCCTCCAGGAAAAAAATTGAATTCCATTGGACTTTTAAGTGGTGGAGAAAAAACATTAACCGCTATCTCTTTATTATTTGCAGTATTAAATGTTAAAACTGTACCTTTCTGTGTTTTAGATGAGGTAGAAGCGGCATTAGATGAAGCGAACGTAGATGCTTTTGGTAAGTATTTACAAGAGTATAAGAAAAATAGTCAGTTTATATTAATTACTCATAAAAAAAGAACAATGGAATATGCAGATGTTTTGTATGGAATAACAATGCAAGAATCAGGAGTTAGTAAAATTGTGAGTGTAAAGTTAGAAAATGTATAAAATAAGTGTAATTTTACTAAAAAAAAATGCGAGAATTTATATTTCTCGCATATTATTTGTATTTTTATATGGATTTTTAGGGTCAATTTTATCAATAAAAAGAATTCCATTTAAATGATCTATTTCATGTTGAAAAGCAATGGATAAATCTTCACGAACTCGTATAGAAAAAAGATTTCCATCTAAGTCATAGGCTTCTACTGTAATTCTTGCATATCGGGGGACAATTCCTTCTACTTCACGATTTACACTTAAGCAACCTTCGCCTTCACCAACATAAATTAATTCTTCGCTGTTACTTATAACTTTTGGATTGATTAAAATATAAGTTTCAAATTCTCCTTCTTCTATTTCATCAACAACAACAAAAATTCTTTTAGGAATACCAATTTGAATATAAGATAGACCCATTCCCGCACGCAAGTCGTATTTTTCTCTCCATTCTTCAATTTGACTAATTTTTAAATATTCGATCATTTTATCAATGTTGTCTTTATCTTCTTTAGATAACGGGAATTTTACTTCTTGGCTGATCAAGCGTAATTTTTTATCTTTTTCATCCAATATAGTAATGTTAGGTAGCTTCATAAAAATCCCTTTCTTTCGTATTTTATTTTATCAAGAAAACCAAAAAAAAGGAAGATGAAACTTCCTAGTTGTTATAATTGTTGTTCCAGTTCCATCCAGCACCAATGATGATGATTAGAAGGATAAATAGAACAATCCATATAGCTCCACCAATACCGTATCCGCTAGTGTATCCAGCGTATCCGGCATTTCCACAACAAGGAGCACTTCCATAACCTGCGTTATAGTAACCGTTATTTCCGTAATAATACATATATTATACCTCCTTTATGTATCTAATATAGTTTATTTCTTTTTTCTTTTTTTGCTACATAAAATACCTAAAATGTGTCTAGTTTTTTATGATTTTTATAAAAATGTTTTCGTTTTATGGTATGATTAGACTAGGTGAAAAGTATGAAAAAACTTTTGATGAAAATTGACATTCCTTTATTTCTTTTGATGGTTTTTTACTCAATTTTAGGCTTGGTAATGATTTTAAGCGCTTCAAGCGTCTCAGCTGTTTTAAGATACAAAGTTTCGTCTTATCATTTTTTTATTCGACAAATAGTCTTTGTTTTTTGTTCTTTTTTCTTTGGAATTTATATTGTTTTAAATATTAAAACTTCTAAATACAAATTATTTGTACCATTATTTCTTATTGGAATTTTGATTGCGTTGATTGGGCTTTTTTTTCATGGGATGATAACAAATCATGCACAAAGTTGGTATGATTTAGGTTTTTTTAAATTGCAACCTGCCGAATTTTCAAAGTCTATTTTGATATTGTATATGGCTGTTTTTTATGGAAAGAATTCCAGAAAAAAGAATAGCAATTTTTATTATGATCTTATTCCACTTGCTATTGCGGGAATTATATTTGTGTTAATAGCCATGCAACCAGATTTAGGAGGAGCTCTAATTATTGCAGGAGTAGCTTTTTTAACTTTTTTGTCGGTTCCACTTGAAAAAAAGAAGCAAATTAAATTATTTAAAGTAGTAGGTGTAGCTATTCTTTTAGTAACTGTAGTTTTGTTATATAGTGGAACGAGTATTTTAAATTCTAGACAACTATCTCGTTTACAGTTTAAAAATCCTTGTTCTAGATATATAGAAGAAACAGGCTATCAAGTATGTAACGGATTTATTGCTATTCATAATGGAGGATTGTTCGGCGTAGGCCTTGGAAATTCCACCCAAAAATATTTATATTTACCAGAGGCTCATACAGATTTTATTTTTCCAATTTTGGTGGAAGAACTAGGGGCAATTGTGGGAATTTTGGTATTGGTTGGTTATATTTGTATTTTGTATCGGGTTTTAAAAATTGGCAAAGGTGCAAAAGGGAATGTTCAAAATATGATTTTGTGTTATGGAACGTTTTCTTATATTCTATTACATCTTCTCGTTAATTTATTAGGAATATTAGCGCTTATTCCACTAACAGGTGTTCCGATTCCATTTTTAACCTACGGTGGAAGTTTTACAATTAATTTAATCTTGATGTTGTTTGTAGTGCAAAGAGTAGCGTATGAAAACAAACAAGCAAAGTGGCAAAGAGAAATGGCAATTCTATAGAAATTTGTCATTTTTATTTTTGTTATTTTTATTAAAAAGGAAATCACCAATTTATTTTGTATATAAAAAGTAGGAGGTGATAAATAGTTATGAATGTTATTGAAAGATACTTACACAATAAATATATACTTTTTATTGTTATTGGGATTTTGTGTTTCTCTAATCTATTTTCAATTTCTTACTTTGTACATAATAAAAAACAAAATAAAGAGTGTGTTTGTGAAGAATGTCCAGTTTTTATGAATCAGGAAGAAGCCAACATATCAAAAATTAAAGTAGATATAAAAGGGTATGTAAAAAAACCGGGTGTGTATGAAGTAGATGAAGGTTCCATTATCAATGATTTAATTAAAAAAGCCGGTGGTTTAAAATCAAATGGAACAACGGATCATATCAATTTAAGTAAAAAATTAAATAATGAAGATATGATTGTTGTTTTATCGAAAAATGAATTAAAAAAACAAAATTCAGTTTCTAAAACTCAAACTTCTAATAAAAATGCTTCGGTCATAATCCCGGAGGAGAAAGATTCAGTTATAGAAGAAACAACAGGTATTAGAAAGAAAATCTCATTAAATACTTCTACAAAAGAAGAATTAATGACTTTAAATGGAATAGGTGAAGCTAAGGCTTTAGCAATTATTTCTTATAGAGATAAAACTCCATTTCAAGATATTACTGAAATTATGAATGTTTCAGGAATAGGAGAATCCGTTTATGAAAAAATTAAAGATTGCATTACAATCTAATTTGTTTTACTTTCTTTTTTTTCTTTTTCTTAGCTGTTTTGTTTTTTACTTCACAAAAGTAGTTCGGTATCAATCTAATATTCCAGATGATACTAACGAAATTGTTGCTAATCTTATTTCTTTTACTTTAGATGGAGATAAATTAAGTATGCTTTTAAAATGTGATGAAAAAATTAGGGCTACTTATTATATTCAATCAAAAGAAGAAAAAGATTTTTTAATAAACAATTTGAAAATTGGCCAGAGTCTTAAACTTTTTGGAGAAAAAAAAGAAGTATTAGGAAAAACTATCCCTAATACTTTTGATTATAAAAAATATTTGTATTATGAACAAATATACTTTTGTTTTCAAGTAAATAAACTGGAAATTTTAAATTCTAAAATTGGTTTTTTTGATTTTTTGAGAAATAAAATGGAAAATCGTGTGAAAAAATTAGGTAACAATGCTTATTTACGTGCTTTTGTATTAGGAGATAAGACAATGATTTCTTCAGACGAATATGAAAAAATTATGAAAAATGGGGTAAATCATTTATTCGCTCTTTCAGGAATGCATCTTTCTTTGCTTTATTTCATTTTAAATAAAATTTTTTCAAAAATTAAATATAAGAAATATTTTATTTATATTCTCTTATTGATTTATTTGATTATCACAGGGGTCTCCGTTTCTTTTTCACGAGCTATTTTATTTATGTTGTTTTTAGATATTTCAAATAAAATGAATTTTAAAATTTCTAAAATAAAAATTCTTTTTTTAACAGCAAGTTTCTTTTTAATTATGAATCCATTTTATATATACAATGTTGGATTTTGGTATACATACGTTGTAACTTTTTCACTCTTTTTTTGTCATTCTTTTTTGCAAACAAGAAACAAAATGAAACAAGTTATTCTTGTAAGTTGCATAACTTTTTTGTTTAGTTTACCTTTATCTATTTATTTAAATTATGAAGTGAATTTGTTTTCTATAATTAATAATATTTTTTTAGTTCCATTTATAAGTATGTTTGTTTTTCCGATTGCTTTGTTATCTTTTCTTTTTCCAATATTTCTTTCTCTTTTCTTGTTTTTACTTTCTATTTTGGAAAAAATTAATTCTTTTATGAGTTTGTATACATTTTTTATAGTGGTAGGAAAGATAAGTATTTTTGAGGTAATGTTCTATTATTTTTTTTTAGTACTGTCAATTCAAATGCGTTCTAAAAAAATATTTTTCTTTCTTTTTCTCTTTTTTTTATTTTTGTATTCTAAAAACATATGGCAAAGGGATTATGAAGTCTACTTTATTGACGTTGGTCAAGGAGATTCTACTTTGTTTGTTTCTCCCAAAAACCAAGAAGTTCTTTTAATAGATACAGGAGGAAATATTTCCTATTCTAAGGAAGAATTTCAAAAACGCAATCAAGAATTTAATTTGGCTGATAATATTGTGTTATTCTTAAAAAGTAAACGGATACGTAAAATAGATTTGCTTTTAATTACGCATGGAGATTTTGATCATTTAGGCTACGCTTTATCAATTGGACAATCTATCCCTATTAAAAAGATCATGATCAACAAAGGAAATATAAATGCAGAAGAACAAAAGCTTATAAAAAAATGGCCAAAGGTAGAGAAGTATAAAGCAAAATATTTTGATTTTGAAACCTATTCTTTAAAGGATTATAATAATGAAAATGAGAATAGTATCCTTACTTATATAAAAATGAGAAACACTAATTTTTTACTTATGGGTGACGCTTCCAAAAAAGTAGAAATGGATTTTTTAAAACAATTTGAGAACAAACCGATTTGTTTTTTAAAAGTTGGACATCATGGTTCGAATACAAGTTCTTCCTTTGAGTTTTTAAAACATATAAATCCTAAGTATGCAATTGTATCCTCAGGAAGAAACAATCGCTATCATCATCCATCTAAGGAAACACTAAGAAATTTAGAAGCATTACATATAAAATTATTGAATACTCAAGAAATGGGAACTATTGAAATTAAGATTAAGAAAGAGGAGTTTCACATAATAGAAACTTTGTCATAAAATAAAGTACACTGCTAGTAGTGTTTATATAGATGAAGAAGAAAATTTCTTCTTTTTTCTTTTGGTGTGAAGTTTTATGGTGTATAATAATTAAAAGGAGTAAGTCTATGTATTTTGTAAGTGGTGAAAGTTATCGTTTAGTAGACGAAGAGATAAAGAAAATAGTAAAAAACGAAACCAATGTGATTACCATTGATTTAAACCAATCTTCTCTTGTAGATGTGATTCAAGAAGCAACCTACGTTTCTATGTTTCAAGAAAAAAAATTTTTGATTGTTAAAAATGCTTCCTTTTTTTCAGCAGGTAAAGGAAAAGATGAAGATTTAGAAATTCTTTTTAAATATATGGAGAATCCTATTAAATTATCTGTCATTATTTTTGTTTCTTATGAAAAAGCAGATGCAAGAAAAAAAATTTATAAAGAATTTTCTAAAAAGTATAAAATTATTTTAGTAAATAATTTATCTGCAAACGATTTAGCAATAAAAATTCGTGATATTTGCTTTCAAAATAAGTTTAAAATAAATGATGAAACGATTTCATATATTCTAAGAGTAGTAGGATCGAATTTTGATTTTATTTATAATGAATTAAATAAAATTTTTTTGTACTACCAAGAACCGCAAAAAATAGAATTAACTGATGTAAAAGAAATAGTATCAAAAACACTTTTTGATAATAATTTTAAGTTTATTGAAGCTGTTGTAAATAAAAATGTTAATCTTTCGTTAAAAATATTAGAAGATCTATACGCTTTAAAAGTTGATCCCATTGCTTTAATTATGCTTCTGGTAAGAGAGTATCGATTGATGTTAAGTGTATATTTGTTGGCTCAAAAAGGAATTCGAAAAAATGAAATTGGTAAACAATTAGGATTACAAGATTGGCAAATTGATAAATTG
The DNA here is from genome assembly GCA_947574215.1 of uncultured Mycoplasmatota bacterium. Lineage (GTDB taxonomy): Bacteria > Bacillota_I > Bacilli_A > RF39 > UBA660 > MGBC108787. The sequence continues at coordinate 13,675 of CANPIX010000006.1, forward strand.
GAAAAAGCAAATAGAAATTATTATGAAGATGATTTAAAAAATCATTTAAAAAAATTAGCAACTATTGATTATAAAATCAAAAGTGGAACAGGAGAAAAATTTTTAGAATTAAAGACATTTTTATTAGAAATTTTTTGATAAATACTAAAAAAAATAATTTCAAATTGAAATTATTTTTTTGTAGCTAGTTTTATTTTTTCTGTATTTTTAAAATTTAATTTTGCAATTTCGTTCAATTTATTAAATCCATATTTTTCAGTAATTTTTTTACCAGCTTCATCTACTATATCATTTGCTCCTTTTGGTATATCGATTCCAATTTCTTTACTCATTTCATCTATTTTTAGAAGAAAAATATAACGACTAATAATACTTGCAACAGCAACACTAGCGCATTTGCTTTCGGCTTTCGTAGTAAACGTAATATCTTTTACTTTTTCCGTAGCTTCACTTATATGTTCAAAATATTTTTTAGGATAAACAAATTGATCGACTACGATTTTTTGATAGGGATAGTTTTCTTCTTTATGCGTTAGACTGTAAAGAACTTTGTTGTGTAAAATTGCTTTTATTTTGTTCATATTGTAACCAATGCTTTGGTATTTATTGTATTCTTGATTATTTAAAGTGAAAGTTACATACGGAATTTGTTTCATTAAAATTGGAGCAATTTTTAAAATTTTTTCATCGTTCAATTTTTTAGAATCTTTTACACCTAACTCGTTTATTAAATCAATATTTTTTTTATCTACATAAGAAGCTGTTACTACTATTGGTCCAAAATAGTCTCCTGTTCCTACTTCGTCAGATCCAATGGTTGACATACTATAGTAATAATTCAATTCTTCTTTGTATTTTTCTTTTTCTTTTTTTGATTCATTGATATCTATTGTACGATTGTTTATTTTTTTTTCCATATCTATCCAAATATTAGCATCGATATCTGCGCTTATTCCTTGAAACATGGCTTTTCCACTTTCGTAAAGAGTAATAATTGTATCTGCTTCCATCGCTTGAAACAAAGCATAAGGGGGCGTTTTTTCTCTTCTTACATTTTTGTAATATTCTACCATTTTTTGTTTTATATTTTCACTTACTTTAATAACTATTGTCAAAAATTTCACCTCGTTTTTTTATTTTAACATAAATTACTTTTATTTTCATCTACTTTGGGATATAATTGAAATAGAGTAGGAGGCTTATTATGTTAAGCATTATTGATGCTATTATTATTTTATTTTTATTCATGGGAGCCATTGTTGGTTTTAAAAAAGGAGTGATCAAAAGCGTTGTTTCTTTTGTGGGAACTATTTTAGTACTTATGTTATCGTTTTCATTAAAGAATCCATTATCTGTATTTTTGTATACATATTTTCCTTTCTTGAATGTAGGAATTGCTGTTTTAAATATTTTAATTTATGAAGGAATTGCATTTTTAATTTTATTTTTATTATTTTCATCTATTTTACGAATTGTTATTAAAATTTCTGGGATTATTGAAACACTTTTAAAATTTACTATCATTTTGGGAATTCCTTCTAAAATTTTAGGAGCTATTTTTGGTTTTTTAGAAATGTATGTTTTTACGTTTGTGATTTTATTTTTACTTGCTCAATTTAATGTACATAATAGTTTAATAACCGATAGTAAAGTAGCCAATTTTATTCTTGGGCGAACTCCTTTGGTTAGTTCTATAGTAAATGAATCTTACAATGCAATTAAAGAAGTTGTAGATTTAAATAAAAAGTATACTACAACTCAAGATAAAGATAAATTAAATCAAGATGGATTGGATATTTTATTAAAATATAAGGTATTAAGTGTGGAAAATGCGAATAAACTTGTAGAGAAGAAAAAATTAAAAATAAATAATGCAGAAGGAATAATTAAAAAATATGAAAAGAGGAACGTAAATGATTAAATATTTAGAAAATGAAAATTTAAATGAATTGGTATCTAATGGAATTCATATTGTTGATTTTTATGCCGATTGGTGTGGTCCATGTAAAATGCTAGGTTCGGTTTTAGAACAGTTGGAAAATGTGAGTATTATCAAAGTAAATACCGACTCTCATCAAAAATTGGCACAAGAATATGGTGTAATGAGTATTCCATTGTTAGTCTTTTTTAAAGATGGTAAAGGGATAAAAACAGAAATTGGATTTAAAACAAAAGAGGAATTAGAAAATATTTTATCTGAAATATAAAAAATGACATTATGTCATTTTTTATATTTCAGATAATCTGTATTTTACAAGATTTAAAGTTTTTTTCACATGTGATTTTAACTTCTTTATTAATACAGAAATGTGGTATACAATAATTCTTCTTATCTTTTGTATTTTGTAATTATTCTTTTAGCTTCTTCTAAGGGTTCTTCATGAAAAGAATAGAATTTTTGAGCAATTTTTAAATTTTCCATAAGAAATTGTACTCTATATTTATATATTTTGTCCTGTTGCATCCTTGCTTTTACATAAGGGATTTCTAGAATGTCCTTAATATTGTATTTCTGACATAAATACTGGTAAACGTAAGCGATTAATGGTATACGTTCTTGTAATGGTATACAAAACCAAGTAGATATTTCCAGCAAAGTAGCCATTGCTTTAGATATTCGAATCGTCTCTATTTGGTCTTCAAATTCTTCATAAGTTCCAAAATCTAAACACTTTTCTTTTATAAAATCACCAATTGTAAAACGGTCGAAAACTTTAATATTTGGTCTTGTTTTAGTAGATAATGTAATGCTATTTATATGTCTTCGATAACAATAAAAGATTTCATTGGTATTTGTATAAGATTTCACTTTTGTAATTAGTGGATAAATAAAAGCATTGTCTTCATACCAAAGTCCCTTTGGAAATCGCAAATTTCCAAAAATGTTATGTTTATATAATTTGTTCCAAACTGTACCTGATATGAGCAATAAGTCTTTATTTTCGGTAAGATCTCGTTGTGTAATAATAATTTTTTCTGGATTTTTTTTGAATTCAAAAGTTCCAATAGTATTTGTATAAGCGCAGTTAACAATTGGGCTTTCGTATTTTTGGACCAAAAATAAAAGTTTTTCTATAGTATCAACTGAAATCCAATCGTCACTATCTAAGAAAAAAATATAATCTCCTTGAGCATTGTCCATTCCGGTATTTCTAGCTTCCGATAGTCCTTCATTTTTTAATTTTGTTATTACTTTGATATTTTTATAATTTTTTTCATATTCACTTATAATAACATTAGAAAAATCTGGGCTGGCATCATTTACAATAATAATTTCTAAATTTTTATAAGTTTGATTTACAACAGAATCTAAACATTTTTTTAAATATTTTTCAACATTGTAAACAGGGATAATTATAGTTACAAGTGGCATTTTATTCTATCCTTTCTTTAATGACTTCTTTTGCGACGTTTAAATAAGCTCTAGTAAGCCCACCAGTTCCAAGTTTAATTCCTCCAAAATATCGCACAACAGCAAGAAAACAATTATCCAAATGGTTTTGATCTATCAAGTGATATAATGGGGTGCCAGCTGTATTAACAGGTTCTTTATCATCACTCTTTTTTACAAATGTATTGATTTTGTAAGCGTAGGGAATATGCTTTGCTTTTTTATGCTCTTTTTTTAAAATTTCTAAAATAGTTTTTACTTCTTCTAGTTTATCTAATTCATAATAATAAGCGATAAACTTTGATTTTTTTAGTTCTAAAATATATTTATTTAACAATTTCATTTAAAACACCTGTTTGGCTATTATAACTTATTTTTTTAGAAAGTAAAAGATTTACATGCTATAATAATTAAAAAGAAAGATACGCTAAGTGAAAAACAATTATTTTTTATTATTTTTTAATGCGTTTATTCATTGAAAAGAAGGAAACAATAAAGATAGGTGGAAAGTTTATGTTTAAGGAAAAATTGTCTTTGGTTCCCAATTTACCTGGGAGTTATCAAATGCGTAACCAAGATGGTGCTGTTATTTATGTTGGAAAAGCTAAAAATTTACATCGTCGACTTTCTTCTTATTTTAATCGAACACAAACTGGTAAAACAAAAAAAATGGTTAGTGAGATAGCTGATTTTACTTATATTGTTGCAAACAGTGAATTAGAAGCTTTTGTTCTTGAGTTGAATTTAATAAAAGAATACAGTCCAAAATATAATATTTTATTAAAAGATGATAAAAGTTATCCTTATATTGAATACATTGCCAAGCCTTATCCTAGAGTAAAGGTTTCTCGTTATTTGCAGATTCGAAAGAAGGACAATAAAAAATTGTTTGGACCTTATCCAAATGCTTATGCGGCAAGAAGAATTGTTACTCTTTTGAATCGGGTGTATCCTTTAAAAAAATGTGATGGTATCAAAAAAGAGTTGTGTTTGTATTATCATATTCATGAATGTTTAGGGTATTGTAGTAAAAAAATGGATCAAACAAAATTATTAGAAATGGAACATGAAATTTTAAGTTTTTTAAATGGCAATAATAAAATTTTGGTAAAACGTTTAGAAGATAAAATGGCTAGCTATAGTGAGGCTTTGAATTTTGAGATGGCATTAGATGTAAAAAAAGAACTGGATTACATTAAAATTATTATGGACAAACAAAAAGTAGAACTGCATGATCTGATGAATAGGGATGTTATTGGTTATTTTTTTGATAAAGGCTATATAAGTATACAATTTTTTTTCTTGCGTAATGGAAAAATGGTAGGAGGCAAATCGGATATTTTTCCAGTTGTTAGTGATGCTATGGATGATATTGATGAATACATTATGAATTTTTATACAAAACATGAGATTCCAAAAGAAATTTTAATTTTAGAGGATATGAATGGAGAACTTTTGTCAAGTTTATTAAAGGTAAAATTTTTAACTCCTACTCGAGGTCCTAAGAAAAAGCTTCTTGAAATGGCGGTAATGAATTCTAAGATTAATCTAGAAAATGAATTGGAATTGATAAAAAAAGATGAATACATAACTGAGTCAGCAAATGAAGAATTGAAAGAACTTCTAAAACTTCAAAATTTGTATCGTATTGATTTATTTGATAATTCTAACCTTTTTGGTAATTTTTCAGTGAGTGGTATGGTGGTTTTTAAAGATGGTCGTCCTAGTAAAAACGATTATCGAAAATATAAAATTCAATTGGATAAAAATGATGATTATCATACTATGAAAGAGGTTGTCTATAGAAGGTATTTTCGTATGCTTTTAGAAAAATCAGGAGAACCTGATTTAATTATTGTAGATGGAGGAATCAATCAAATTAATGCCTGTAAAGAGGTTTTAGAAGAATTGAAATTATCTATCATGGTTTGTGGTTTAAGAAAAAACGATCATCATCGAACCAATGATTTGATTAGAGGAGATACTTATGAAGTTATAGAATTGGATCGAACGAGTAATGTTTTCCACTATTTAACGCGAATGCAAGATGAAGTGCATCGATATACGATAAATTATCATAGAAGTATTCGAAGTAAAGGAAGTATTGCAAGTGTTTTAGATAATGTTACTGGTATTGGAGCCAAAAGAAAAAAAGCATTAATAAAAAAATATGGAAGTGTGGCAAAAATGAAAAACTCCTCTATAGAAGAATTAGCAGAAATTTTGCCTATTGAAGTGGCTAAAAATTTATATAATTTTTTAAAAGACTTTAAATAAAAAATATAGTATAATTGTTATGGTGGAAGTTATGACAAAACTAATGAAATTGGATAAAGAAAATGAAATTCAAGTTAAAAATCATATAGAAGAGTATCTTACTCCTGATTTTGTCTTTGTTCCATTTCCTCCTAAGAAAGAAGATTTAAAAAAAGAAGTATATATAAAAAAGGGAGAATTGCTTTATAAAAATGTTTATGCTCCTGTATCGGGGAAATTAATCAAGGTAGAAAATTGTTTACTGCCAAGTGGAAAACCAACAAATTTTTTAGTATATGCAAACGATTTTCAAGAAAAAAGAGAAAAAATTTTTCCAACGCGTAAAAAAATTAGCAATTTGTCTAAAGAAGAAATCGTAGAAAGTTTGTACAATACCCATTTAAAGGAAAAATTGAATTATAACAATATTTCTACGATTCTTGTTTCTGGAATAGATGATGAACCTTATATAGAAAATGAATCTTTTTTGCAAAGAGAACATACCAAAGATATATTGGATTTACTGGACGCTTTATTAAATAATTATTCTAATTGTAAAGTGTACATTGCTTTAAAAAATACGGATAGTAAAACGATTATGATTTATCACAATCTGTTAGGTTCTTATAAAAATATAGAATTAAAGTTGGTTGAAGATTTGTTTTTAATTGGAAAAGAACCTTTTTTGGTTAAATATTTGCGAATAAAAAATGACTTTATTTTTTTGAAAGCCAGTGAAGTGTATGAAATGTATTTAAATGTAAAAAAAAGAATTCCGTTTCTAGAAAAATATATTACTATTAGTGGAAATGGCATTCAAAGACGCTTATTGTTAAAAGTGAAACTCGGAACTAAAGTAATTGAGATTTTTAAAAAGTTTTATCCTGAAAATTTATCTGATTGTGTTCTTTATGTTAATGGTATGATGCAAGGTGTACAATTGGACTTAAATCAATTGATTGTTACAAAAGATTTGGATGGAATTATACTTATGAAAAAGCAGAAGAAAATCCGAAGAAAATGTATTAAATGTGGAAAATGCATTCGTATTTGTCCCATTCATTCCAATCCTTTATTGGCGTACAAACTCGGCATGAATGTTAGGTGTATTCATTGTGGCTTATGTACTTATATTTGCCCTTCGTATATTCCACTTTATAAATACTTAAATGGTGATAAATATGAATAGATTGCATAAAAAAATTTCTTGTTCTTTACAACAAAAGTTGTATATTTTTATGATTTTGTTATTATTTTATGGTTGGTATAAAAATGGATGGATTCCTTATTTCCAACATTTTTATTCTCTTTCTCATCTCTTCTTAATTTTTCTTTATCCACTATGTGGTTTTGGAATAGGTATTTTGTTTGACGTTGTTTTTAAAAATAAAAATCCATTTAATAATAAATTTTATGGTTTCTTATTTAGTTTGTTTGTTCCTATATCTACTAATATTTTTATTTTTTTATTACTGGTTACGTTTCTGCTTTTTTTGAATACATTTTTGTTTGATAAAAAAGATTGGGATTTTAATTTTATTGTTTTTGGAAAACTTTTGTTGTTTTTCATTTTATTCTGTATGAAGTCCTATGAGTATACAAATATATTAGAGAAAAGTCAATTGTTTGTATATACTTATATTGATGGAATTTTAGGGCATCAAGTTAGTGGATTATTTACTTCAAATGCTTTGTTAATTCTTTTTTCTTTTTCAGTATTGAGTTTTGATCTCTATTATAAAAAAGATATTGTTTTTTATGGCTATGTTTTTTATCTAATTACTTTACTTTTATACGCTTTTTACCAAAGCGACATGCAATTTCTTTTAAATCATCTTTTTTCAAGTGATATTTTGTTTGCTTTGGTTTTTATTGCACCTTTATCGTCTTTTTCTCCTTATTCAAATAAAAGAATTGCAATTTATAGTACGATTCTAGGTTTTACTATTTTACCATTTAGTCTTTTAATAAATTTTCATGAAGGAATCTATATTTCTTTACTTTTGGCCAATCTTTTTATCCTTTTTTTAAATGTTGTACAAATGCGAATAATTCGAGCTAAAATTAGTTGAAAATTGCCATACTTTCTTAATTTTTATAATTTTACTAAAATTTCTTTTTGTGTTAACATCCAATTACTCACTTCCTAAAAAGGAGATTTTATGAAAAAAAGAATGATAATGATAAGTTTCTTTTTTGTAGGTTGTTTTTTATTTATGAAGTATCCCCAAGCGAAAGCCTTTCAAGAAAATCAACTTGCTTCAAAATTTGATTTGTATATTTATAGTAGCAAAATGCATCTACGTAAAAATTTTAGAAAAATAACGGATGAAAACGGTATACCTTTGTATGATGTGTCACCAACCATTACTAGTTTTTCTAATTTGAAAGATTATAAGATGGAATTGTCTCAGTTGGATAGAGAACAAATTGAAATACTTTCTAAAATAATGTATTTTGGTTATGGATACAACAATCATAAGTCAGATTCTTATTATTTTGCTACTCAATATTTGATTTATAAAACGTTTCCAATTCTTAATACTACCTATGATTTAATTGATCTTGCAGAGGACTATATGTCAAAAGAAATACAGGAAATTGAAAAACGCGTAGAAAAAGTTTCTTTTTCTTTGCAAGACTTTACTACGAAATCATCTTCTTATATTATAGATGATGCGTACATTCTAGATAATTTTACTATTGAAGGGGATGACGTGAATGTTTTTTACGAAAATAATAAAATTAAATTGTTATTTATAGGTGAAAGAGAAACTTATTCTTTACGTTTTTATCCTAAAAATAGTTGTCAAGATACTTATGTTTGGACATCTACAAATATAAATCTTTTAAGTAGAGGAACGGTTTGTGAAAAAGAGTATGAGGTTGTAGTGCGTATTGAAAAAGAGACTGAAAATGAAAATGGGGATGTAGAAGAAATAGAAAAACCAGAAGAAGAAATTCCAGATAAAGAAGATAAAGTAGAAGAAACACTCAATAAGGAGCCAATATTTCAAAATTTTGAAGGTCAAAATACAGTAAAGGTAACAGTACCAAATACGAAAAAAAATAGTTTTTACTTTTTTGAGTTTATTTTTTTATTAGGAAATTTTTATTTTGTTTTTAAAAAGTAGTTTTGTTGCCTTTTTACTGACTTCTTGGATGTTGCCTTTTTCTTTAAGAAATTCTAAGGTAGTTACTTTTTGTGTATCTAAAGAAAGTTTGTGTGAAAGAAATAAGATGAATAATCAAGTAATTTATTTAAAAAACTCTTTTAACAATTTACAATTATTTGATAAAATAACGATTAGGCAAGATTCTTTTCGTTATTATTATAAAATTGTTACGATTTCTTATCAAAGCAATCAAGAAATAATAGAAAAACAAAAAGAATGTGATAATGAAATGCTTTACTTGATACAAAAGAAAGAAAATAATCTTAACTTGGTAGCAGAAGCTATTTCTATTGGAAAATTAATAGAGAATTAGAAAATGCATAAATTTGTAAAATTTTGCATTTTTTTGTTACAAAAAAAAGGAAAATGAGGCCAAAGCGTTAATATATATTATTAGGAGGTTATTTTTATGACCTTTATTGCACAAGATGAAATTAACAAAATTCGAAGTCAATCCTCTATTGTAGAGGTTATATCTTCCTATATTCCTTTAACACAACGCGGAAAAAATTATTTTGGTGTTTGTCCTTTTCATGAAGACCATTCTCCTAGTATGAGCGTTTCTGATGAAAAGCAAATATATAAATGTTTTTCTTGTGGAGCTACTGGAAACGTTTTTACTTTTATTGAAAATTATTTAAATGTTGGATTTTCAGAAGCTGTTGGAATTGTTGCAAATAAATTAGGAATTTCTTTAAATATTTCGCTACCTCAAAAAAAAGAGGTAAAATTTAAAGAAGAGTATGATTTAATGCGATTTGTGACAAAATTATATGAAAATAATTTACAAACAGAGAAGGGAGCATCTGCTCTTGCCTATTTAAAAAAACGAAATTTATTGGAAGACACAGTTTTAGATTTTTCAATTGGATTGTCTTTTGATCGAAATATGTTGTACGAAGTATTAATAAAAAAAGGATACCAAGAAAAGTATTTGGAAGAATTAGGATTGATTTATAAAAAGAATCATGATGTATATGATGTTTTTCGTAATCGAATTATGTTTCCCATTCATAATTTAGAAGGAGAAGTTGTTGGTTTTACAGCGCGATGTTATTTAAGCGATGAAACTCCAAAGTATTTAAATAGCAAAGAAACCTATCTATTTAAAAAAGGATGTATTTTGTTTAATTATCATAGAGCTAAAGATGCGATTCGTTTACAAAAAGAAGTTATACTTGTTGAAGGAAATATGGATGTTATACGACTTTATTCAGTTGGAATCAAAAATGGAATTGCCTTAATGGGGACAAGCCTTACCAAAGAACATATTGAGGCTTTAAAAAAGTTAAGATGTAAAATTATTTTAATGTTAGATAATGACAACGCAGGAGAAACAGCTACGTACTCTATTGGTAATATTTTTGAAGAAAATCAAATGGATTTTCGTATTGTACGACTCAGTGGAGAAAAAGATCCTGATGCTTATGTGATACAAAATGGTAAAGAAGCAATAATGACTGCCATTAAAAATGCGATTTCTTTCGTAGAATTTAAATTAAATTATTTCAAAAAAAATAAAAATTTAAAGGAAGCGTCTGGTTTGGCTGAATACGTTAAAGCGGTAATAGAAAGTTTGAAAAATACTCCTGATGAAATTTTAAAAGAAGTGACTTTGCAAAAACTAAGTGCGGAATATAATATTTCCTATGCAATTTTAAGAGAACAATTGGGAGAAGAAAAACAAAAAGTTCAAAAAGAAGTTAAAATTGAAAAAAAAGAACAAAAGCAAAGTTCTTATGAAAAAACATGTTCAAAAATTTTATACTATATGATGCATTCCAAAGATTTTGTAAAAATGTATCAAACAAAGTTAGGAATTTTTCCTACTAAAGAACATCGCTTGATTGCAAATGAAATTTTATATTATATAGAGAAACATAAAAATATTTCTATAGCGGATTTTATTACTTATGCAGAAACTACGAATTTAAAACAAGAAATTATGGATATAATAAATAATGAGCAAGAATTAGAGATGACAGAAGATGGAATGATGGAACTTTTAATTCGAATTAAGAAGAAAATAAAAAAAGAGGAAATTGAAAAATTAAAGCAAGAAATAAAAAAAGAACAAGACATAAATAAAAAAGTAGCTTTATTAGAAAAAATAGCAGAAATAAAAAAAGGAAGTGTAGAGAATGAAAGTGATTAAAACTTTTGAAGAAAGAAAAGAAGAATTATTAAAATTAGGAAAAGAAAAAGGTATGATTACTTTTGAGCAATTGGCTGAAAGTTTAAAAGGATTGGATGTAGATAATGATTCTTTAGATGAACTTTACAGTTTGTTTGTTGAAAATAATATTGAAATTGTTGCAGAAGATGATAGCAATGGAGAATCAAGTAAATCTTTAGTTAAAGAAGAACCAATTCTTTTAGATGATGTGGAAATAACCAAGGATATTAATATTAACGACCCAGTACGTATGTATTTAAAAGAAATAGGAAAAATTAGTTTATTATCAGCTGAACAAGAACTTGATTTATCTAAGAAAGCAGCAACTGGAGATGAAATGGCCAAAAATATTTTGGCGGAATCGAATTTACGTTTGGTGGTAAGTATTGCAAAACGTTATGTAGGACGTGGACTTTTATTTTTAGATTTGATTCAAGAAGGAAATATAGGATTAATGAAAGCTGTAGATAAATTTGATTACGATAAAGGTTTTAAGTTTTCAACTTATGCTACTTGGTGGATTCGTCAAGCCATTACTCGCGCTTTAGCAGATCAAGCAAGAACTATACGTGTTCCCGTTCATATGGTAGAAACAATTAACAAAATGGCTCGTATTCAAAGACAATTGACACTTGAATTAAATCGTGAACCTAGTGAGGAAGAAGTAGCAAAAAAAATAGGTATTTCTGTTGAGAAAGTTCGTGAAGTTATTAAAATAAGTCAAGATCCTGTATCACTAGAAACACCTATTGGAGAAGAGGAAGATTCACATTTAGGAGATTTTGTTCCTGATGCTAGTAGTATGACGCCAGAAGAATACGCTACTAATGAGATTTTAAAAGAAGAAATTCGAGCTGTTTTAGAAACTCTTCAAGAACGAGAGCAAGAAGTTTTAGAACTTCGATTTGGTCTTGTAGATGGAACAAGCCATACTTTAGAAGAAGTAGGAAAGCGTTTCAATGTTACACGTGAGAGAATTCGTCAAATAGAAGCTAAAGCTTTACGAAAGCTAAGACATCCTTCTCGCGCAAAAAAATTGAAAGATTTTTTGGCTGATTAATGATTAGTTTACGTCTTAAAACGATTGCTTCTTTTGTTGAAACTTCAGATCGTTTGATCGATATTGGCTGTGATCATGCTTATTTAGCAATTCATTTATTAAAAAATCATTTGTGTCAAAAGGTATTAGCAACTGATATTCATGAAAAAGCTTTAATGTGCGCAAAAAAAAACATTGAAAAAGAACATTTAGAAAATAAGATTTCTTTAATTTTATCAGATGGTTTAGAAAAAATTGATCAAAAAAATTGGGATACTGTTGTTATGGCTGGTATGGGAACCAATACAATTTTACATATTTTAAATAACATACAAAAAAAGTACATAAAAAAAATTATAATTCAATCCAATCATGATTTGTATACTTTAAGAAGAAAAATGCCCAATTATGGATATTATTTAGAAAGAGAAGAAGTTGTATTTGAAAAAAAGCATTATTACGTTATCGGCGTTTATAATTTAAAAAAAAGCAAATTAAGTAGTAGAGAATTGCTTTTTGGATTGTACAACTTAAAAAACAAAGAATATTATTCTTATTTAAAAAAGGAATTGGAAAAAATCAATTGTAAAATCAGTTATATAAATTTAAAGGAAAAATTTTCGGTTTTACGTAAATTGTATTTATTAAAGAAATATTTATAAAAAGAAAGTAGGAGAGGTGGAAACTTCTATTTTTTTTGTTGGCTTTTTTTCCAATTTTTCTGAATTTGGAACTGGAGTTTTTGTTTCTATTGTTTTAGTAACATTTTTTCCCATACTTTTCACAACACCAATAATACTTCTAGCGTTCGCAATCATTGGTTTTGCTTTTTGATATAACGGAATAACTTGATTTGCTATTTGAAGAGTTTTAGATATTCCACCTATTATTTTTGGAAAAGTAAGTGCTTTTGTGATTCCTGAGGCGTTAAACATACTATCACCTTAATCTATTTTATGCTTTTTTACAAATTTATTGCATATTCTACTAGGCAAATTTAGATATTTTGTGCTATAATTTTAAATAATAAGAATAATAAGGAGGAAGTGAAAAGAAATGGATAATAAAGAAAAGAATGCAATGGCAATTTTGCTTCCTTTTTTAATCATCAGCGACATTTTTATTTTTGCTTTTAAAGGAGTAAAATTTTTCTTTTTCGATATATTTCGATACATATTTAATAAAACAAGTAAAGAAGTAGATTCTGCATATCAGAAAACAAAACAAAGGTTAGAACAAGAAAAATTAGCAGAAAGAAAAAGAATAGAACAGGTAAAAAAGCAAAAGAAACAAGAAAAGTATAATAACTTATGGTTTGTAAAAAAACAAAATAAAAAATTGGAAGTAATGCGTCAAAATTTACTTGTGAATTTACAAAATGAAGGAAGTGTTCGTAGTGATGTTCCTCGTGTATTCCAATATAAAGCTCGTAATAAAGAGGGAAAAATAGAAACAGGAACCATTAATGGATTTTCTAAATTAGATGTAAATACCTTTTTAATACAAGAAGGTTATATTGTTTATGATATCAAAACTAGTAAAACTATAGATTTTTTCTATGGAGAGTCAAGTGCATTTGCAGTAAAGATGTCCAACAAAGATTTGTTATTTTGGTTAACTCAATTATCTACTTATATAAAAAGTGGTATTACTTTAACAGAGGCAGTTAAAATATTAAATAATCAAATGCAAAAGAAAAAGAAATATCGCAAATATTTTAAGTCTATTGTTTATGAATTAACAATGGGTGAGCCATTTTCTAAAGCTTTAGAAAAACAAGGAACTATGTTTCCACCATTATTAATTAATATGATTCGAGCAGCAGAGGCAACAGGAGAATTAGAAGCTACCTTAAGTGATATGTCTAATTATTATGAAGAATTAGAAAAAACAAGAAAACAGATGATTAGTGCCATTACTTATCCAACCATTATTATGATTTTTGCTTTAGGAGTAGTTACTTTTATTTTATTGTACGTTATACCTGAATTTGTTAAAATTTATGAAAAATCTGCGGCTGAAATTACTGGACTAACTTTATTTATTATTAATTTAAGTGATTTCTTAAAGAAAAATATTTTAGTAATGGTGCTTGTACTAATTTTAGTTATTGGTATTATTTGCTTATGTTACAAAAAGATAAAAGCATTTCGAAAAAATTTACAATATTTTTTAATGCATTTACCATTAATTGGAGATATAATAATTTACAATGAATTAACGATTTTTACTAAAACATTTTCTTCTTTATTAGCGAATAATGTATTTATAACTGATAGTATGACGATATTGAGTAAAATTACCAATAATGAAATTTATAAAGAAGTAATGAATTCTACGATTGATAATATTGTTAAGGGAGATAAAATCTCTACATCTTTTAAAGATCATTGGGCTATTCCGGATGTAGCTTATTATATGATTGTTACAGGAGAATCAACAGGCAGATTGGCTGATATGATGAAAAAAGTAAGCGATTATTATGCTGAAATGCATCGTAGTTTAGTAAACAATTTAAAAGCCTTTATTGAACCAGTATTGATTGCCTTTTTAGCCTTAGTTGTTGGAGTTATTATCTTGGCAGTAATTATCCCAATGTTTGGTTTAATGAGTTCTATAGAGTAGGGGGATGAAGTTGTGCTTCCGATATTATTTGTTTTAGGTATTATAGGGTGTGTTTTTGGTTCTTTTTTTTATGTTGTAGGAACTAGACTTCCAAACAATGAATCATTAATAAAACCAGCTAGTCATTGTACTTTTTGTAAAGAAAAGTTGAAGTGGTTTGAGTTGTTTCCGATAGTTTCTTTTTTATTATTAAAAGGCAAATGTCGTTATTGTCAACATAAACTTTCTAAAGAATATATTTTGTATGAAGTTTTTACGTGCCTATTATTTATCATTTGTTATCTTAAATTTGGAATTTCATATGAATTTTTTGTTTCTATCATTTTAGCTTCTTTGATGGTTCTCATTTTTATTACAGATTTTAAATATATGATTATTTTAGATTCACCTTTGGTTGTAGCTAGTATTTTACTGTTTCTATTAAAATATATTTACTTTGGCTGGAATGAAGTTTTTTTCTCTTTTCTATGTGGCCTTTTTACTTTTTTAGTTATGCTTTTTATTGGTAAAATTGGAAATATTTTATTTCACAAAGAATCTCTAGGTGGGGGAGATATTAAATTTTCTTTTGTTATGGGTATAATTCTTAGTTACGGTATCTTTGATTGCTCTCATCTGTTTTGGTGTATTATTTCTATTCTTTTGGGAAGTAAAGTATCTATCATGGCTTTAATTTTTTCTACATTTTTGGCTTTACCATATGCGTTAGGTTCGTTATTGCTAAAAAAAGATAATGCAGTTCCTTTTGGGCCTTTTCTAGTAAGTAGTACGTTTATTATTTTTTTCTTTTTTGAAAAATTTCAATATATATTGTATGCATTTTAAAAAAACAAGTCATTTATGAACTGCATCCCTTAGAGTAGACATAATAAAAAAGCAGTTCAATAAAAGTGTTATAATACACTTCCGAAAGGAGGTGTATTTTTATGGCTTCAAAGGGTCAAAAATTTAATAAATACAATGAAGAAATAATTTGCAAAGTATTAAAAGAACTACAAACAGGGAAGTCTAGCTTACAAATATCTAGAGAAAGAAATATTCCTGCAAAAACTATTAGAACATGGAAATTAAAAAGAATTCTTCATCCTGAAATGTATCCTAATCAAGGTCAAAAACGTGGCAGGCTTAAAGAATCTAACTTAACAAAAGAAGATTGGAAAGAAAGATATGAAATACTAAAAAAATACCAGACCTTCCTCAAGGCACAACGAGAGAAAAAGTAACTTTTATAAATTTATATAGAAGTAATTTCAAACTAGTTAACATGTGTGATGTATTAAATATAAATCCTAAAACTTATTATAAATATAGAAATAAAGAAGACCCTGACTACTATGATTATTTAATAATTAAGGAAATATTTGATGATTCCAAAGGTACATATGGTTATCGTAGGATTGTTGAAGGTTTACTCCAAAAATATGGTGTAGTTATGAATGGAAAGAAGGTATTAAGAATAATGAAAAAATATAACTTGATGGCTGAATACATAAGAAAATCAAAGAAAAAAAATAAAAACGAAAGAATAGAAGATAATGTAAAACCGAACTTACTTAAAAGAAATTTTACAACTGATGCACTAAATAAAATTTGGGATACAGATATAACATATTTAATATTTAAAGGTTCCAGAGCTTATTTATCTACAATTATTGATTTATATGATAGACATGTGGTCGCATATAAGATTTCAAAAAGAAATGATTTAAAACTAGTAATGGATACTTTAAATAAAGCTATAACAAAAGAAAAAGATGTACATGGATTAATCATTCACAGTGATCAAGGTTTCCAATATACATCTTATGAGTACAAAGCAATTTGTGAATCAAATGGAATACAAATATCTATGTCTAGAAAGGGTACTCCAATTGATGACTCTCCAATAGAAAGCTGGTATGCTCTTCTAAAAAAGGAAACTTTGTACAACAATAATATTACATCTTTACAAGAATACATTCAACTTGTAGAAGAATGGATATTATTTTATAACACAGCCAGACTAAAGTCAAAAGTTAAGAAAAAGAGAAAAATAACTTTTCTCTTTTTAATATACTGCTTTTTTATTGATGTCTACTAAATAGGGTTCACATCATTAAGACTTGTTTTTTTATAAAGTTTCTATTGTTTCGGTTGTATCTACTTGTATCTCTTCTGTCTTTCCCATTAGAGCATTTTTTATAGCAGTATCTTCACTACCTAAATCATCATCAATATCAATAACTCTTAAAATTTCTTCAAAACTGGTTTGACCTTCCATGATTTTTGTTAAACCATCTTCTAAAAGTGTTATAGTACCATTTTTGGCATATACAAGCTTTCTTAACTCTTCTTTTCGGACATTATTTGTTATAGCGTCTCGTATATTTTGATTAATAACCAATACTTCTTGAACCGCAACACGTCCTTTATAACCTTGGTAACATTTGTCACATCCTACAGGCGCGTATATGTCGGTGATGTCCATATTAAGAACTTGTTTAAATACATTTTTTTCATAGGGGGTAGCAGGTCTTGAAGTACGACATTTTGGACAAAGTCTTTTTACCAATCTTTGGCTAATAACTCCTGTTAAAGCAGAACCTAATAAATATCTTTCAACTTCCATATCTAATAATCTTTCGATTGTGTTTAACGAATTATTTGTATGGATAGTAGATAAAACTAAATGTCCTGTGATGGAAGCACGAACAGCGATTCTAGCGGTTTCATCATCACGAATTTCTCCAATCATTATAACATTTGGATCTTGTCTTAATATACTACGTAATGCATTAGCAAATGTAAGCCCGATTTCACTCATCGTTTGAACTTGATTGATTCCAGCTAATTTCATTTCTACGGGATCCTCAACCGTAATAATGTTTCTCTCTGTAGTATTTAATATTTGTAGCATGGAGTAAACGGTTGTAGATTTTCCTGTACCCGTAGCTCCAGTAATTAAAAGAATACCATTTGGTTCATTGATTAACTTTTGTACTTTTTCTAAGTTTTTTGCAGAAAAACCTAAAGACTCTAATCCGTTAGTACTCATTTTATAATCCAAAATACGAATTACAACTTTTTCACCGTAGACAGTGGGTAAAGTGGAAACACGTAAATCTAAATCGTCGTCTTGAATCAGGTTTTTAATGGCGCCATCTTGTGGTAGACGAGATTCTGTTATATTCATTCCTGAAATAATTTTGATTCGCGTAATCATTGGATTTTTTACAGATTCAGGAACAACTGCGTAATTTATTAATTCTCCATCAATACGAATTCTTACGTTTAGCACTGTAGGTGTTGGGTCAAAATGGATGTCACTCGCATTTTTTTTAGCAGCGTCTAAAACCATCTCATTTACAATATCCACTACAGGTAATTTTTCATAATCGTATTCTTTAAACATATTTATCACTAATCCTCTTTATTCTTTATTATTATATAATAGAAATGAGAAACTTACAAGAAAAAAACCTAAATTATTAGGTTTTATCGAGCGGAGAGCATATATCCAATTAAAGTAGCAAATATGCTGCCAACCATTAACAAAAGCATTATCCATACAAGAATTTTTCTTGTTCTTTTTTTCATGTATTTCACCTCTAATATTCATAAATTTAACATATTTTTTTGAATAAGTAAATATGATTAAAAAAAGGGAGATGTTTATGAAAACAATTTGGACAAGCCTAAAAAAGCATAAATCTTTATTTTTATTTCTATCCATTCTTTTTCTATTTGGATTTGTTACAGGAATTCTTTTTTATTTTAAACAAGAGGCTTCTGTTAAAGAAACAATTTTACTTTCTTTAAATAATTTATTTCAAGAAAATGTTTTTCCTATCAAAAATATTTTTTATCATTTTATTATTTTAATGATTATTTGTTCTACTTTATTTTGTTTTATTGGTTTGCCTTTATTAATTTTTTATATTTTTTTTGAAAGCATCACCATTGGTTTTCTTTTTCCTATTTTTTTCTCGTTATTTAAAATTAATGCAATTTTTTATTTTTCGTTGTATTTTCTTTTGATAAAATTTTTTTTCTTATTTTTTTTGTTTTTATTCTTTGTAAAATCATTTCGCTATATAAAAAGTTATCTATCTTGCTTAAAGAGAAAAAGCTATGATTTTGTTAAAAATCTAAAATACGTTGCTATTCTTATTTTAATCATCTTAATTAACGATTTGTTTGTGTATTTTGTATCCAATCGTATTCTTATTTTTCTTTTAGGCTAAACTAAAAAATATAAATCTTTTATTTTTATTTTTTTCCTGCTATAATAAATGTTGAATTTAGGTGGTTTATATGACAAAAGTAATTGTTGGCATATCAGGAGGAGTGGATTCAGCAGTTGCTGCCTATTTATTGCAAAAAAAAGGGTATGAAGTTGAAGGTCTTTTTATGCGAAATTGGGATAGTATGCTAAATAACGATATTAATGGAAATCCAAATATTAATAACAGAATTTGTCCACAAGAACAAGATTATAATGATGCTTTAGAAACTTGTAAAATTTTAAATATTCCGCTTCATCGTGTAGATTTTATTAAAGAATATTGGGATTATGTCTTTTCTTACTTTTTAAAAGAATTGGAAAAGGGACGAACACCGAATCCTGATTTAATGTGTAATAAATATATTAAATTTGATTTATTTAAAAAAGAAGCGAATCGACTAGGAGCGGATTTTATAGCAACTGGTCATTATGCAAGATGTGAAGAGAATAAATTATTACGAGGTGTTGATCAAAATAAAGATCAAAGCTATTTTTTGGCTAAGATTTCAAAACAGCAATTGGAAAATGTTTTGTTTCCTGTTGGAGAACTTAAAAAAAATGAAGTTCGAAAAATTGCTTTAGAAATTGGCTTAAATGTTGCAGAAAAAAAAGACTCAACGGGAATTTGCTTTATTGGAGAACGCAATTATCAAGAATTTATTAAAAATTATCTAAAACCAAATCCTGGACCTATTTTGAATGTAGAAACAAAAGAACAAATTGGAATACACAATGGATTAATGAATTATACAATTGGTCAAAGAAGAAATGTTGGAATTAGTGGAAACGATAAACGCCATTATGTATGTGGTAAAGATATTCATAATAATATTTTATATGTTGCATTTGGAGATAGTGAATTTTTGTATAGTGATATGTGTATTTTAGAAGATATTAATTTTATTAGTGATAAGCGTCCAAAGAATTGTACGGCTAAATTTCGTTACCGAGGAGAAGATTATACCGTTTCATTAGAATATATTGATGAAACACATATTAAGGTATTTTATCCAGAAAGAGTAAAAGCTGTTACACCTGGACAAGCTTGTGTATTTTATTTAGAAGAAGAATGTTTAGGTAGCGGAATTATTAAAGAAATTTATAAAAATGGAGAAAAATTATTTTATTTGTAACTTTACATTCATTTACACTTGACAAAAAAGTGTTAAATGATATAATTTAAATGTAAAATCAAGGAGGTACACTAGATGAATCGATTGAATGAATTGTTACAAGAATTAGGAATATCAAAAGTTAGACTTGCTAAATACTTAGGTGTTAGTCGTCAGATGGTTTATAATTATTTGGAATTGGATGATATAAACAAATGGCCTAAAGAAAAGAAGATTTTATTATATAAGTTATTGGACATAGAAGATGGAGAAGAAGGGACTATTAAAGCCATCAAAGTAACTACAGATTATTTAATGAGTGTAGAATCTAGATTAAATCAAGGCGTTAAAAATTCTAGTGATATGGATAGTTATTTTGATATGAAAGGTTTAAATAAAGAAGAACAAACTTTGCTTGCGGATTTGACTTATTTATTAAAAGAAAAATTATTGGATGAAAGCAAAAAAGAAGAAAATTATTATGCGATTCAATATTTATATCATATGATGCAATCTATAGATAATGTTCCTGAGATTAAATATATTTTTGGATATATGTCTAAAACAACAGGTTTTATTAATCCAGAAGATTATAAATTTGATGAGGACAAACAATTTATTTTTGAAGGTATTTTGTATTCCGCTTTGACTTTGTATAACAATGGTGGCGCCAGTCGTAGCAAATTAGCTGAAAGTCATAAACGTTTTGTAAAAGAAATTGAACAAAAAAATGAAGAAAAATTAAGTCGAACTCAGCAATTAAATACCATTAAAATTCAAGCATTAAAAGAATTAGGATATACGGAAATAAATGAATCCAATGCACAAGAAGTAATTGAAAAAATAGCTGAAATTGAATCAAGAAAGGTATAAACACCTTTTTTATTTTATCAAATCTTCAATTTCGCATAATATATGTTATGTTAACTTCTTGTTTTCAAATAGATAGACTTGTCTCTCTTTTTATCTTTGTTTCAAAACATTACAAAAATTAGTTATAACTTTAAACATAAACGATAAAGATTTAGCAACTATATAAGAACACAAAAAAAAGAAAATAAGCAGTAAACTTGCATATTTTCTAAAAATGTGTATAATATATAACAGGACAAACAAAAAGAGACATACTTGATTTCGAAGGTTAGGTATTCTCAGTCCATAATGGTTTTGGAACACCTATTCAGTGATGAGTAGGTGTTCTTTTTTAATGGTTTTTTGGTGGATTCGTAATCTTGTTTATTAAGACTAAAATAACGATAAGAGCAACTAAGTACTCCATTATATCCTCTCATAGGACCACCTCCCTCCTGTATTTTAAAAATAAGGAGGGAGGTTAAAACACCTAACGTATCAAATACATCTCTAAACCATTACAATACATAAATTGACAAAATGACAATAAAAAAAAGATATTTATATCTTATTGATAATTCGTTTAATTAAGTGCTTTATAAAACCGTATAAAAGTAATCAAACAGTCTTTTTGAATATATATTTTTGCTTAAACTTTCTGGATGCCATTCTACACCGATAAAGAATGTTTTGCTAGAATCTTCTACAGCTTCAATCACTAAATCATTAGAAATAGCACTTATGGCTAGATTGGTTGTAGTAACGCGCTCACTATGACGACTATTGACTAAAATAACTGGTTCTTTTATTATTTCGTATAATTTACTGCCTTTTTTAATCTTTATTTCATGTACATATTCTTCTTCACTTTGATGATTCTTATTTTTGACTATTTCTAAATCTCCTTCAAAAACTAGAGACATTGTTTGCATTCCAAAACATATGCCTAATGTAGGAATATTAGAATCATACAAATATTTGACTATTTTCAAATCTATATCATGAACTTCTCCCCCACCGCCTGGAATAATAATGCCATCACATTTTTGAATTAAATTTATAGCTCTTTCAAATTCATCAAATTCGTTATTTCCGAAATCAATGGGAATGCAAATAACTTCCATAGAATATTTCCGTAAAAATGTTATTAAATCCTTTCGAATTGCTAACAAATCTTTATTTGAAATACTTTTAAATTCTCTTAAAATAATTCCTATTCTTTTCAAAAAAAACACCCTTTCTTAAAAACAAAAATGATTTATGATCAATAATACTATACCAGTAACCATTCCAAAATAAAATAATTTATGTTCTTTATACTTTCTAATTTCAGGATAAATTTCTTCAATAGAAATTGTAATCATAATTCCAGCAACCAATAATAAAATTACGCTTATAAAAGTATCTGTAATTAAATTTTTGAATAAGAGAAATGCAAGAATAGCACCAAATGGTTCTGCAAGGCCTGAAATAAAGGCTTTTTTTATAGCTTCTCTCTTATTGCCTGTTGCATAATAAATGGGTACCGCTATACTAATTCCTTCAGGAATATTGTGCAACATAATAGCAATGCCTAATTTAATTCCTAAATCTATATCTTGGTATGCACTTAAAAATGTAGCAATACCTTCTGGAAAGTTATGAAGCATTAACGCTAGCATACTTAATATTCCAAGTTTATATAAATTAGTCGTATTTTTCTTTTGATTATCTATAAATTTAGTGAAAATTTTAATAAGAATAACTCCAATAATAAAAGAGATAATACTTATTAATATGCCTTTACTAATGTTTTGTTTTAAAAGTTGAAATAATGACTCTGGAATTAATTCTGTAATACTAATTCCTATCATGATAGCTATGGAAAAAGATAGACAAAAAGTTATAAATTTATTAATATTCTTGCTTCTAATCTTAAAAAAGATTACTAAGGCTCCCAAAGTAGTCGATAAACCTGCAATGGTAGAAATTAACAAAGGACCAATAATTTCCATAGTATCACCATTACAATTTATGAATTAAGTCCTTTAAAAAGTACATAATACTAATGGGAGGTAAAGAATTATGGAAAGAAATAATAATACTAATTCTCGTAATAGTAGAAATTCTAATAGCAATTCTAGAACTCATAATAATAGACAAAATAATCAAAAACAAAATGAAAATTCTAGAAATAATAGAAAATCTAGTAAAAACGAACAAAGTCGTTAATAGAATTTAATTATTCGTTAAATTCTTAAATTCTGTACGATTTATAGTGCAGATTAACCTAGTGGAAACACTAGGTTTTTTATTTGATTACCTACTTAAATGAAGATAGATTATTAATTTTTTTCTTTTTTGGCATGTGGATGTTTTTCATATTCGCTTTTTATTTTTTCATTTACCACATGTGTATAGATTTCCGTGGTAGATAAATCACTATGACCTAAAAGTTCTTGAATAATACGTAAATCGGCTCCATGACTAAGTAAATGAGTCGCGTAAGAATGCCTTAAGGTATGTGGGCTTATTTCCTTTTCTATTCCTTGTATTTTGGCAATTTGTTTTAAATTTTTAAAAAATCCTTGTCTCGTGATCGCATTTCCAAAATTATTGATAAATAAATATTCACTCGTTTTATTTTTTAGTAATCCGTTTCGATATTCGTTGATGTATATTCGTAAATATTTTTCACAAATTTCACTAATGGGACAAATTCGCTCTTTACTCCCCTTCCCCATAACTCGTATTAAATCTTCATCTAAATGAATATTATTAAGTTTTAAGTTTACTAATTCACTTACTCGTATTCCAGTTGCATACAGTAGCTCTAACATAGCTTTATTACGATAATCAAAGGGTGTATTTAAAGAAAAATCCAACAGCTTGTATACTTCTTCTTCTGTTAAGTAGTGAGGCAAAGATTTTCCTATTTTTGGCTGTTTTATAGTTTCACAAGGATTAATTTTTAATAACTCTTCATAGACTAAAAATTGATAGAAATTTCGTAGAACGGTAATGTAATGCGCTCTACTTTTTTCAGCCATCGAGTTATTAAATTTTAAATATTGTTCAATATCCTTTTTAGTTACTTCTTTTATACTTTTTCCTTTAATAAATTCCTCAAAACGATTTAAGTTATCTTGATAGGAAAAAATCGTATTTTTAGATAATTTTCTTTCAAATCGCAAAGAATCTAAATATTTTGTATAATATTCTTGATTGGTCATATTGTCACTCTATTCTATTTAAAGTATAAAAAAAAATTTATTATCTGTCAATTTTGTATGTTTGTTTAAAAAAAATTGGCGATAGATATGCTATAATAACTAAAGGTGATTTTTATGGAACTTTTGTCGAATACATTAAGACCAAGTAAGCTCAGTGAAGTAATTGGCCAATCTCATTTAGTTGGTGAAGATAAAATATTATCCAATATGGTTAAAAATAAAAAAATATTTTCTTTTATTTTGTATGGAAAGCCTGGTATTGGGAAAACTTCAATTGCGAATGCAATAGTAAATGAACTTGGAATGAAACATCGTTTTTTAAACGCAACTATTAATAATAAAAAAGATTTTGATATTGTGATTGAAGAAGCCAAAATGAACGGAGAAATGATCGTTATTATTGATGAAATTCACCGTATGAATAAAGACAAACAAGATTTGCTTTTACCTTATATTGAGAGTGGCTTGATTCTTTTAATTGGACTAACTACTTCCAATCCCTATCACAAGATTAATCCTGCTATTCGTAGTCGAGTGCAAATATTTGAACTTCATGAATTGACAACCGAAGATATTGTATTGGGTTTAAAGCGTGGCTGTAAGAATTTGGAAGATATTGAAATTGATCAAGAGACGCTTGAATATATCGCTACTCTTTCCTCAGGAGATTTTCGTAGTGCTTTAAATTTATTAGAAGTGAGTTATTATTCTACAAAAGAAGATAAAAAAGTAAGTATTGATTTAGTGAAAGCTATTAATAGCAAGCCTGTGTTTTTTCATGATAAAAACGAAGATGGACATTATGATGTTTTAAGCGCGTTTCAAAAATCTATTCGAGGAAGTGATGTTGATGCTTCTCTACACTATTTGGCACGCCTAATTGAGGCAGGAGATTTAGATAGTATTTATAGAAGAATGAGTGTAATTGCTTATGAAGATATTGGACTTGCTAACCCTTCTATTGGACCAAAAGTAATGGCTGCGATTCATGCAAGCGAATTAGTAGGTCTTCCAGAAGCTCGTATTCCACTAGGTGTTGTTGTAACTGAAATGGCTTTGTCTCCAAAAAGCAATAGTGCTTATCTTGCTATTAACGCTGCCATTAATGATATACATATTGGAAATACAGGAAATGTTCCCAATCACATTAAAACAAGCAGTACAACCTATAAATATCCTCATGATTATAAGAATGATTGGGTGTATCAAGAATATTTACCTGAACCATTAAAAGGTAAAAAGTATTATCACAATAAAAGAAATAAGGTTGAAGACAATATGAATAAATTGTATAATGAAATGAAAGGTGGTAATGAATAAATGAAAATTGGAATTATTGGAACTGGAGTATTTAGCGTAGCCATTGCTCATACTTTATCTCAAAATACTGATAATTTTATTACAATGTGGAGTGAAAATAAAGAATTAGTAGAAGAATATAAGAAAACAAATAAAATGGAATCTATTTTTAAAGAGAAAGTTTTTCCAAATAATATAAAACTTACCGATTCATATGAAGAAGCATTAAAAGAAATAGATTTGCTTTTTCTTATGACTAGTATTTCTTATTTAAAAGATGTTTCTAAAGTATTAATTGAAAAGGTAGATAAAAGCATTCCTATTTGTATTGGAACAAAAGGTATTGTTTTGTATGAAGGAAAAGAAAGGTTTGCTTATGAAATAATAAAACAAAATCTTAAAAATCCTTTAGCTTTATTAAGTGGCCCTACTTATGCAGAAGATGTTGTGTCTTTAGATCCTATTGCTTTTTCAATAGCTTGTAAAAATAAAAAAACAAGAGAAAAATTACTAAAAGCTTTTGAAGTTGAAAATATAAAAATTGAATTTACACAAGATTTTAAAGGTGTATCTATGTGTGGAAGTTTAAAAAATGTATATGCAATTGGTTCTGGAATTATAGCGGGTCTAGGTTATAAAGAAAGTACACTTGCCTATTATATAACCGCGGTATACAAAGAATTAGAAACTGTTTTATATTCTTTAAATTCTTCGTTAGCTACATTACATAGCCTTGCAGGTTTTGGCGATTTAATTGCTACTTGTTCATCTATTAAAAGTCGAAATTATTCTTTAGGATTATTGTATGGTCAAAAGAAAAATAAAAAAGAACTCGACTCATACAAAGAGAATAATACAATCGAGGGTTTTGTTTCTATAGAAGCATTTATAAATTTGTTTGTAAAAAATCATATCAAAACACCGATTGTAATGGCCATTTTTAAAATTGTTAACGATGAAGAAAAACCAGAATATTTATTAGAAATTTTAAAAGAAAGTAAATTAAATTCTATTTATTAAATCATTAAAAACAAAATAAGTCATACATAATCCAGCAGTAGCAGGAACGAAAACAATAGATCCTGGTGCTTTTTCTTTTAATTTTTTTGGAACTTCACGACTCCAAACAACAGGAATATTTAAAGTAATATTATTATTTCTTAGAATTTCTCTTACTGCTTTTGCTAATGGATCGTTCATAGTTTGATTTAATTTGGTAATTTCAACTTTTGTAGGATCAAGTCGATTTCCGGTTCCCATACAAGAAATAATTTTTATATGATTTTCAGTTGCTTTTTTAATAAGTAAATATTTTGTTGTAATGGTATCACAAGCATCTAAAATATAATCGTAATTCTTATTAAATACCACATCTAAATTTTCTTCATTTAAAAATAAGTTATAGGTTGTTATATTTGCTTTTGGATTAATATTTAATGCTCTTTCCTTGGCCACTCTCACTTTTTCTTCTCCTATATTTGTTTTATTGCTTATTATTTGGCGATTTAAATTACTTTCTTCTATCGTATCACTATCAACAATAGTTATGTTTTCTATTCCTAAACGTATTAAACTTTCTAAAGCAAATCCACCCACTCCGCCAATTCCAACTAATAAAACATGTTGTGAGCTTAGTTTTTCTAAAAGGTTTTGATCTATAATTTTTAATGTTTTTTCAAACATAATTTCACCTCAAAATAAAAAATACCCAAAGGAAAGTTTGTTTGGATAAAAGCCCGCTCACGCGAGGTGGGCATCACATGAAATGTTTTAGGATTCTAACAACACTTAATGGGTTAGCATTCAACACCACATTTCAATTAGATTCCCAAGAATATCCAATAGTCGGTTTTATGTGAAACAAACTATATCCTTTAGGTATTTTCATTGTAACACACTCTATTTAGAAATTCAAATAAATTTGCTATTTTTATTATATTATATTTCTGCTCTATTTTCCTATAGATGATATTTTCAATCATTTTACTAGTAAATCTTTTTTTAATTCTCGTTTCATTTCTTTAATTTTGTCGATCTCGTGTTCACTTAAAACTAATCCTAATTTTAACCTTTTTATCGCATCAAAATAGTATTGTTGTTCTTTTAAATTTTTTGATTGCCATCTCCCTACTATTTGCTCAAAGTAATAGCAAGTTGGAGACAATTCTATTTCTTGTTCCTTTTTTGTACTCTGTAAAAATTGCAAGTACCCATAAGAATGAAGTGAATTTTCACAAAAAAGAATCTTATTTATTGTATTTATTTTTTCTTGTTCTAAAAATGCTGTTATTTCAAAAATACTTTCAAAGGAAGCAATCATTGCCTCTCTTTTTTCAGGAGATAAGAGAGATATGGCTTTGTATTTTCTTTTTTTTGAATGATGTAATTTGCTCTTTTTTAGATGAAAATAAGAGTATATAATAGGGAGATTCATTTTATAATTTGCCAATACCTTTAATAATTTTATTTCTAAAGGCTCATTGTTTGAATTCTTTTCTTGAAAAAAAATATATATATTTTTTAAAAGAAAGCGTGTTACAAATAAATAGTAATAAAACTCGTTTTCGAAATCATTTAAAAAAGAAGAAAATGGATTATTCATTTCAAAAATTTGTCTTTGTAGAAAGATACAATCAAAACTATCATTAAGAATACATGTTTTTAAAAAAATTTCTTCTAGAAGGTCTCCATGACCTTCTTCTTTAATAACTAAATCTAAAACCATTTGCCTAAAGTCTTTATCTAAAGGTATTCCTGCTTTTACACGATAAAATATATTTTTAGCAATTTCTTCATAGTAATTTGGCATAAATATTCCCGCTTTCTTAACTATTATAGTTTACAAAATTTGATTAAAAAAAGCAAACATTATTGATTGCTTTCATTCGTAGTATTGTTCTGTTTGTTTTGTATTTTTACATTCCATCTGGCTGCCACATCACAATTTGAAGAATATGGAAGTGGATTTGGAAGTTCTAAGCGCATAATCATTGGTATTTTAAATGCGGAACCAAAACCTACACAACTACCAGGTTGTAACGTTTTTTGTTTTTCAATAACATCGCTTGAAATATTGGGAAGCATTTCTTCAATATATTTAATATCTTTCGGATGAGTCATTTTAAAGATTAAGAAGTTAGATACTTGCGAGATAACGGTATCAGATATTTCAACAGGTCTTTGACTAATAATACCTAAAATAACACCATACTTTCTACCTTCTTTTGCAATACGTTCAAATATATTATATCCGAGTAAGTAATTGTCGTTGTCTCTTTGAATGTATCTATGAGCTTCTTCTAGAAAAATATGAAAAGGAATGGTAGCTCTTTGTTTTAAATTTTTGGAAAATTCAAAGAACAAACGTGACATTATTTTTACAATAACTTTTGCATATGTATCGTCTACATCTTCTAAATTGATATTAATGATTTGCGCTTTGCGATTATTTTTAACAACCAAACTACTTACATATTTATCAATAGAAGTGTATCCATTGTTCGTAAAATATTTTCCTACTTTGGTATTTAAAATGGTACTTAAACGTACTTTTAGAATAACCGCATCGTCATACAACCTTTCATTGTTTTGGAATCCTTCACTAATCATCGTAAATTCTAAAGCCTTGGCAAAATCAAGTAAAGAATAACTGTACTCTTTTGGCTCTTCCATTTCTTCATAGGAATCTTCAATATGTTTTAATATATAGTCAGTAATCAAAACACTTTCACCAAAATAACCATTGGAATCGATTTCAAAACATTCTGAGAAAGTTCTGGTATACCCTAACCCATTTATTGTACTATCAAAATTAAATTCATTGGTATGACAGACTTCGATAATTTGAAAAACTTCATTTTTCTTTCTAGATGTTGTTTGGTTACTAAATAAAATAGCAAGTAGTGCTTTGGCAATTAAATGATTTTTAAATTTGTTTGATTCATCGGAATTTTGACTAAATATTTTAGCCAAACGAATGGTTCTCTCAATGATTGGAAGTTGAGAATGTGTAGTTGCTTGCAATAAAAGAGCAAAGTCATCCAAATTGAGTAAACTTACTGGAATTTGCAGTAAAAAATCTTCACGATCACTTGGATTAGTTGTAATAAATTTATAACTATAATTTGGATTAATTTTATTAATACTTCCAAAAGCATTTTTATATTCACCATAAGCATCAAATACAAAAATATTGGCATTATAAGAAAGCATATGAGGATTACTAAAAAGATTTTGAACAATTCTAGCAACTCCACAAGATTTTCCACTTCCTGTATTTCCAAATATTCCGATATGATTGGATAATAAATCATTAATATTTGGACATACCTTATATTCTTTATAAATCGCACTATTTCCTAATACGAAAGATTTATCGCTTTCACGTCCTACAAGTTCCATTAATTCTTCACTATTGATAATACGTACTTGACTAGATAAAAGTGGTTTACGAATTACTCCATTAACATATCTTCCATTTAAGTATTCTCCAAGAAAACGAATTTTGATTTCTTCTTTATTGAATTCTGTAACTTCTCCTAAAATACGTTGATCTTGAGCTTCGAAAATAACATTGATATTCATTAAATCTGAAGAGCCAGCATCTCCACCTTCATTTTCTACAAAAGCCATATTTTCACTAATGTATTTTATTTTTCCAAACATAGTAAACACCTCTTTATTATCATATTAAATATATCATAAACTAACTTGTTTTTCCACTGTAAATCTCATACCACTCTTTTAAATTTTCTGTAGCATTAATAATTAAATCCTTAATATAGTTCCAAGTGATGGAAAAAGTTTTTTTCATCTCTTGAAAATCTTCTTTTGCTGTTTCACAAAGATTTTTATCATAATTACAAATTTTAGTGGTTGTATTTAAGTAATTTTCAATAATTTTTATTTTTAATCCTGTATAGATTTTTCCAGTAGTACTTGTAATCGTTTCTTTGTATCCAGGAAGATAGCTTTCTATTTTAGAGTCAATTGATAAAGCTATTTTTAAAATTTGTAATTTTGTTTTTGACGTTACGTCATTGAATGTATAACCTGTGATAGTGCCATTGTAAAATAAAAAATCAACTATACTAATGAATCGTACTTTTACTTCTTCTTGTAAGTTTGGATCTTTCAAATCATTTTCTGTTTCTTTAAAAAAAGTTAATACATCTGCGTCCGCGTTTTTATTCTCTTTTTTCTCATTTATTACATTTATTTTATCGCTAGATACAATTGTTGGATTATCTTTGGATCCTTGCTCAATGACGTTTTTAATATTAGCCTCTACATCGCTTCCAATAGGATAATTTTCTGTAGCATCAATTGAAATTAAGTATTTATTTTTCGCTAAATCTTCTATAATAATATAATCTTCTCCTTTATTGATAATAGTACCTGATAAAACTACTTCATTTTGTGTTTTTTCTTTAAAGTTGTTATTTTGTTTCCACACAGAATAAATCCAAAATAAGATAGCAAAAAATAAAACGATTCCTACTAACTTATAAATCGTACTAATACGCATTCCTTTTAAATAATTCAATGTATTTTTAAAATACCTTTTCATTTTATTCATATATCATCACTTATTTAGTATAACAAGAAAAGAAAAAAAGATAAACCTTGTTTCATAAAAAAAACACCATTTTTTTTTGAAGTGCTTTTTTATTTTAGAAAAATTTAACTCTCAAGCTTTTCTTTTAAGATTTCTTTAGTTAATACGGGATTTGCTTTTCCACGAGTATTTTTCATAACTTGACCGACAAAGTAGTCAAATAAATTATCCTTCCCATTTTTATATTCCTGAACTTGATTTTTATTTTCATTTAAAATGGTGGTAATAATTTCTTCTAGAACCACTTGATCGGAGATTTGTGTCATATCATTACTTATAAAAGTTTTAGGTTCTTTCTTTTCTTCAATGGATTTATAAAAAACTTCTTTTGCTTGTTTTGAAGATATAGTTCCTTTTTTTATTTCATCAATAATTTGTTTTAAAAGATTTGGAGTTAAATAAAATTCTTTTAAAGTAATTTCTTTTTCATTAATTTGACCTAATATTTGGGTTGTTAACCAATTACAAGCCGTTTTGGCATCTATTCCTACTTTCAAACATTCTTCAAAGTATTCAGCGTATTCTCTTTCTTTTACAATGACCCCTGCATCGTATTCACTTAATCCATATTCGCTTATATATTTTTCTTTTCGCTCTAAAGCCAGTAAGGGAATTTCTTGTTTTATTTCTTCTAACCAACTTGCAGCAATTTTAAATTTAGGTAAGTTTGGATCTACAAAATATTTGTAATCGATTGCATCCACCTTACTACGCATACGAATGGTTTTTCCGGCTTCTTCATCCCATCTTCTGGTCTCTTGTTCCACTTCATGATATCTTCCTGCATCTTTTAATTCACTTTGACGTTTGATTTCGTAATTTATTGCGTCCCTTACTCCACCAAAAGAATTCACATTTTTTACTTCTACTCTAGTACCAAATTCTATTGCATTTTCGTCCATAATTGATATATTTACGTCACAACGTATTTGTCCTTTTTTGGTATCAGCTTCCGAAACATCACAATATTTATAAATGCTGCGCATAGTTTCTAGAAATGTTACTGCTTCTTCTGCTGTATGTAAACAGGGTTCTGTAACAAGCTCTACTAATGGAACACCTGCTCGATTATAATCAATACAAGAAGTATCGTAGTAATGGTCTAAACTGGCGGCATCTTCTTCTAAATGAATGTCATGGATAAATACTTTCTTTTTTTCACCATTACATTCCATTTCAACATAACCATCTCTTCCAACAGGTTCTGTCATTTGGGTGATTTGATATCCTTTTGGTAAATCTGGATAGTAATAATTTTTGCGATCAAAATACATGAATTCTGGTTGTTTACAATGAAGTACAATACTCATCATTAAAGCGTCTTTAATGCATTTTTCATTGACTACGGGAAGTGTTCCTGGAAAAGCCATATCTACACCGGCTATGTTATCATTTGGGATTTCGTTGTATGAATTTTTAGCGCTTGAAAAAACTTTCGAGTTGCTTTTAAATTCACAGTGCATTTCTAGACCTATTACCGCTTTGTATTTACTCATGGCTTATCTCCTTTGCAATTTGATTTTTATAAGGCATAGCACTTTCTAGTGCATAGGCAATATTT
Source organism: uncultured Mycoplasmatota bacterium (assembly GCA_947574215.1). Taxonomy (GTDB): domain Bacteria; phylum Bacillota_I; class Bacilli_A; order RF39; family UBA660; genus MGBC108787. Next base: position 46,255 of record CANPIX010000006.1, read on the forward strand.
AAAACATTTTCATCGTCATAACAATTTCCAGTAATATTTAAAGCCACTGGCAAATCATTTATAAATCCATCAGGAATGGTAATAGAAGGAAATCCACCAAAATTTCCAATTTGTAAATGTTCTTCTAAAACCTTTGTATCTTTGGTTAAAAGATCTTTGGAAGCATCTAAATGCTTTGCAGGTCCTGAACCTACTGGTAGTATGATGGCATCATAAGTTTTAAATAAATTTTTCCATGTATCAACCAATAATCGTCTTACTCTTTGGGCGTTTTTTAAATATCGTTCTTGGTTTTCTTTTTGTAAGATGTAAGAGCCTATTACAAAACGACGTTTGATTAAAGGAGAAAAACCTTTTGTACGATGATCCATCATCATTTCAGTAACATTTTTTCCTTCTCCTCTAGGTCCAAAAATTATTCCTGTTAAATTAGACATATTACTAGTAGCTTCTGCACAAGAGATCGCTACATAAACACTTGGTAAAGCATCAAGTAATTTTTGATCAATCGAAATTTCTTCTACTTTCATGCCTAATTTTTCACATAATTTTATTTTTTCTTTAAAATTTTCTAAATGCATTTTTAATTCTTCCGTAGGATTTTCGTAATTTTCAATAGAACATAATTCTTTGATATAACACAGTTTTTTATTCTCTACTTTTCCATCTATACTTTGGTATAAGTGAATGTGACTAGAATCCCATGAAGTCATATCCAGTTTATCTAAACCTTTCATGTTATCGATGACTATAGCGGCATCTTTAACACTTCTTGTTAAAACACCACAAGTGTCTAAGCTAGAAGCAAAAGGAAAGAGTCCAAATCTTGAGACCATACCATACGTTGGTTTATATCCTACAATTCCACAATAGGCAGCTGGTTTTCTTATGGAATCTCCTGTATCACTGCCTAAAGCGTAAGGATAAACTCCAGCGGCAACCGCACAAGCACTTCCAGCACTTGATCCTGCAGTCATACGAGTAGAATCCCACGGATTTTTAACAACTCCTGTATGCCCTGTTGTTCCAGTTCCACCCATACCAAACTCATCCAAAACGGTTTTGTTTACAGGTATGGCTCCTACATTCAATAATTTTTCTACCGCTGTGGCATTAAAAAACGGTACATAGTTTTTTAATGTATTCGAAGAACCTGTAGATAAAATATCTTTTGTGCTGTAATTATCTTTAATCCCAAAAGGAATTCCAGATAGTAAATTTTCACTAACTGGAGTCTCTTTTGCTTCATCTAAAATAGTTACAAAAGCGTTGTATTTTTTATTTACTTCGTAAGATTTCTTTAGTGCTTCTTCAACTAATTCTTTACTCGTCACAAAATTATTTGTTAATAGTTCATGTAATTCTTCAATTGTTTTGTCCATTAATTTTCACCTCCGACAACTTTAGGTACTTCCACTTCTCTTCCCTCTATCTTTTCACAGTTTTTTAATGCATCTTTTATTGGTATAGAAGGTGTTACAACATCTTCGCGTAATGAAAAAGTAAAATCATCTAAACAATGTGTCATTGGTTCTACATTTTTAATGTTTTCGATGTCTTCTACTTTTTGTAAATTTTCATCAATAATTGCAAATTCGTCTAAAACCATCTTATTTTCCTCTGGACTCAAACCTATTAAAAGTTTTTCTGCTAACTCATCCACAAGTTCGCTTGTAAATCTAGACATTTTTATCCCTACTTTCTAAAGCTCTTTTTCGAATAATTCCTTCTTCTTCTTCTTCCTCACAAGTTTTAAATACTGGAGCTACACCAGGACTAAAAGTAATGCTGGATAACCCATAAAAATCGTCACAAAAAGCATCTTCAAAATAATAATCATCTGAACGTTCTTTTACAATTTCTTCCCAAGCTTTTTCTATGTCAAAACTTGTTAAACACACATCTTTATTTGCTTGTTGATTATTCATTTTCTTCTTCCTTTAAAATATATATTCCCAGTTCATCTAATTGGTTTTTAGATACAATATTAGGTGCTTCGCTCATTAAATCACTTGCGCTTTGCGTTTTTGGAAAAGCGATAACATCTTTTATGTTATCGGTTCCTGATAAAAGCATTGTAAAACGTTCAAGACCAATAGCAAGCCCTGCATGAGGGGGAGCCCCATATTTGAATGCATCCATGAAAAATCCAAATTTTTCTCGTATATCTTCTTCTGTCAATTCTAAAGCATTAAACACTTCTTTTTGCATTTTAGAATTATGAATACGAACCGAACCGCCACCGAGTTCATACCCATTTAAAACGATATCATAAGCAACACTTAAACAATTTCCTTTGTCATTTACTAATTTATCTAAATCACTTGGCATCGTAAATGGATGGTGCATTGCTTTGTATCTTCCTTCTGTTTCTGAATACTCAAACATAGGAAAATCAACTACCCATAAGAAATTCAACTTTTCTTTATCAATTAAATTTAAATCGTTAGCAATTTTTAAACGTAACGCGCCTAAAGAATCGTAAACAATTTTTTTCTTATCCGCAACAATTAAAATCAAATCGTTATTTTCAATCGCATAAGTTTTTTTCATTGCCTCTAATTTTTCAATTTCTAAATTCTTAGCAATGACCCCATTAAAAGTATCGTTATCGTATTTTAACCATGCAAGTCCTTTTGCTCCATAAATCTTTACAAAGTCGGTTAGATGTTCAACATCACTTCTAGAATATTTATCCCCATTGTTTTTAATAATTAAACATTTTACAATACCATTGTTTTCGATTACGTTATTAAAAACATTCATTTTGGTTCCACGAAGAATTTCGGTTAAGTCTTTTAATTCCATTTCAAAACGTGTATCTGGCTTATCCGATCCAAATCGATCCATTGCTTCTTTATAGGGCATTCTTGGAAAATTTTCTAAAGAAATATTTTTTACTTCTTTTACAACTTGTTTAATCATTTCTTCCACCAAAAGAATAATATCTTCTTGATTAGCAAAAGACATTTCTAAATCAATCTGCGTAAATTCTGGTTGTCGGTCTGCTCTTAAATCTTCATCGCGAAAACATTTGGCAATTTGGTAGTAGCGTTCAAAACCTCCTACCATTAATAACTGTTTAAAAATTTGTGGACTTTGTGGAAGAGCGTAAAAGAATCCTTTATTGATACGAGAAGGTACTATATAATCTCTTGCTCCTTCAGGAGTGGATTTACAAAGAATAGGAGTTTCTATTTCTAAAAATTCTTTACTATTTAAATACTCTCGAACACTAGAAGTGATTTTCGCTCTTGTTTTGATCGTATTTTGTAGTTTTTCTCTTCTCAAATCTAGATAACGATATTTTAAGCCAATATTTTCACTAATTTCTTTCTCTTCATAGATATTAAAAGGTACTGGTTCGGCTTCACTAAGAATTTCTAGAGTTTCTACCATCAATTCTACTTCTCCTGTTGGAATTTTAGGATTAATCATATCGTCAGTTCGAGCAATTAGTTCTCCTGTTACTTTAATACAATATTCATTTTTTAAACTTTCTGCTAAAGCAAAGTCACTTTTTAAAAAACTTCTATTAAAAACGACTTGTAAGAATCCAGAACGATCGCGAAGATCCACAAATATAACGCCACCCATATCACGTCGTTTGTTTACCCAGCCATAGACTGTGTAAATTTTTCCTATATCTTTTTTTCTAAATTCTCCATTGTTGTACTGTTTCATTTTCATTCTTCTTTCTTTTCTATTTTCTTTTTCTAGCGCTAATTATAAAACTCTTCAAATTTATTCATGTCGAAGCTTGCCTCTTCTAAGAACTTTTCGTTATATTTCTTATTTAACTTATTAAATTTAAAAACAAAATTATTAAAATCAAATGTAAATAAATCTAGATAATTTTCTATTATGTCTTCTAAAAAATCACAATTTTGACATTTTAAGAATTCAATGATTTTAATTACATTCTCTTTATCAATATTTACTAAAACACTTTTTTCATATTTTTCTATAATCTCATCTATATCCATGCAAATTTTCCTTTTTTGTTATATTTTTTATATCTATACCATATTTTTCTTTTAGAATCTTATTACTTGCACTTAAAATAGGATTCAATTTTTTACCAGCATTTGTTTCAACAATAAGTTCGATTTCGTTCTCTATTAAATATTCAATTAATCGTTCCAATTGAATTGTATTTCTTCGTAAACAATTAAGAGTTATAAAAGAACTTATGCCATATTTTTCTAATAATAAAATATTATTTGTAATTTGCAAGCTATTAATAGAAAAAATTGTTGGTTTAAGTAAATGAATATATCTTTCATCATTCCAAAATGGCAAATTCAACTTTTTCTCTATTTCATTTTTGTTGCTTGACCAAATATTTGAAGTACGTAAATCTTTATATTCTTTTGTTTTTAAAGTCTCGTTTTCTATAATATACTTTATAGTTTCTACATTACTATTCCAAATATTTGAAGTACGTAAATCTTTATATTCTTTTGTTTTTAAAGTCTCGTTTTCTATAATATACTTTATAGTTTCTACATTACTATTCCAAATATTTGAAGTACGTAAATCTCTATATTCTTCTGTTTTTAAAGTCTC
>CANPIX010000007.1 GCA_947574215.1 uncultured Mycoplasmatota bacterium
TAGTGTAATCGGAAACAATGGGTTACAATCTAGTGTATCTTTCTATGTGGCTCATAATTATCCAGCAACCTTAGTTCCAAATACATGTAAGAGAGATGTTGATTGTAATTGTAGAACGGAAAAGGGATGCGAAGATCCTTATCGTTGTGGAGACGAAGGGCCAAACTGTAGTGATGAAGGATGCTGTCCTGAGTGTCAGTGTTGTGGGAGAGAACCTGAAGTATGGGTTTGCGATATATGTACAGAATTTTATGATTGCTCCTATTATATCTGTCCAAGTGGCGGAACATTAAATGAAAATGATAACATTTGTTATTATTAGAATAGGGGGATCATATGAAAAAAAATAAAGTTATAATTATTTTAATCGTTTTAATTTTGATAGTCGTCTCTTTAGATTTCTCTCTAATTGTCTTTAAGATTGGGAAAAAGAAAGATTTAAATTCAATAAATAAAGAAGAAATAAAAATAGTTACGTATCAATGTACAAAAAATAAGCCAAAAATAATGAAAAATAATAAGCCATACGTTGTAAACGTTTATTATGAATTTATTGTTGCGGAAGAAAACATCGAACATGGAAGTTATGAAGAAATTCTAAAATTTAATAATGCAGAAGATTACAATTGGTACAGAGATAATCAAGAAATTGATACTATTTTTACCAAAGAATATGATTTAGAAAATTTTATTTTAAAATATAAGCGAAATATGATATTAAAAGACGATACAATTGCAGAAGGAATTAAGATAAAAGATTATATAAATTTCTTAGAAAACAAAAAAGAGTTACAATGTTCATTAGTGAGAGAAAGTTATAGAAAAAAATAGAAAAAACAAACAAAAGAAGATATATTGTTTGTTTTTTTATTAAAATGAATAGTTTTAAAAGAAATATAGGCAAAATTTTCACTTGCAATTCATAGTATATAGTGTTAAAATGAAATCTGTATGACAGCTTGGATGTACGAGGTTGCTGACACACTAGGTTGAGTTGTTAAAACAAAAACTAGATTTCAGGTAATTTGTACGGAGCTAGTCTATACTAGATATAGACGAAAGGAGACACAAAAACATGTCAAAAAACAAAGTGCGTATCAATTTAAAAGCTTATGATAATAAAATATTAGATTTAGCTGCTGGAAAGATCGTAGAAACAGTAAAAAGACTGGGTGGAACTGTTAGTGGACCAATTCCTCTTCCAACAGAAGTGGAAAGAGTTACTGTATTAAGAGCAGTTCACAAATACAAAGATTCAAGGGAACAATTTGAAAGTCGTACACACAAAAGACTTGTTGATATCTTAGAACCTAGTAAAGAAATAATTGATGCTTTAACACACTTAGATATACCAAGTGGCGTTGACATTGATATTAAATTATAAGAAAAGGAAGGAAACTAATTATGAAAGGAATCTTAGGACGCAAAATTGGAATGACACAAGTCTTCACGAAAGATGGAAAATTAATTCCTGTTACTGTTGTTGAAGTTACTCCAAATGTAGTAACACAAATAAGAACAGTAGAAACAGATGGCTATAGTGCAATTCAACTTGGCGTAGTAGACAAAAAAGAAAAAAATGCTACAAGACAAGAAATTGGGCATGCAAAAAAAGCAAACACAACCCCTAAGCGCTTCTTAAAAGAATTAAGAAATATTGATAGAGAATATACACTTGGAGAAGTTTTAAGCGCTGATGTTTTTGAAGTAGGAGAAATCGTAGATGTTACAGGTACTTCAAAAGGAAAAGGATTTCAAGGTGTTATAAAAAGACATAATCAAAATCGTGGACCAATGGGGCATGGATCTCACTATCATAGAGGTCCTGGATCTATGGGTACTATGTTACCAAAAAGAGTATTAAAGGGTAAAAAATTGCCAGGACATATGGGAAATGAAACAATTACCATTCAAAATTTACAAATAATGGAAGTAAATGCCAACGAAAATTATATTTTGATAAGTGGAAATATACCTGGTGCAAAAAATTCATTAGTTTTTATTAAATCAGCTATTAAAAACAATAGAAAGAAAAGTGACTTTGAAGTAATTACTTATATAGAAGAAACAGTTGTTGATGAAGTTGAAGAAATAGCTACTGTAGAAACAGTAGAAAATCCAGTTACAGAAGAAGTTTCTGCAACTGAAGAAATTACTGATGCTAGTACAGCACCAGTAGAAGAAAATTAGGACACTTATTGGAGGGATAAATATGGCTAAAGTAGAACTTAAAAACCAAAAAGGTGAAAAACTTAAAGACATCACAATAAGTGATTCTATTTGGAAAATTGAAACTAATGATGATTGCTTAAAGAAAATGATTCGTCTACAACTTGATGCAACTCGTCAAGGAACTGCAAAAACCAAAACGAGAAGCGAAGTTTCTGGAGGTGGAAGAAAGCCTTGGAAACAAAAAGGAACTGGTCGTGCAAGAGCTGGTTCGAATCGTTCCCCATTATGGCGTGGTGGAGGTGTAGCGCTAGGTGTACAACCACGTGATTACACATTTAAAATTAATAAAAAAGAGAGAATGCTTGCTCTTAAAAGTGCTTTAACTTATAAATATACAAGTGAAGAATTAGTTGTCATTGATGATATTAAATTTGAAACTTTAAAAACAAAAGAAGTTAAAACTTTATTAGAAAAATTAAATTTAGTAGGTAAAGTATTATTTGTAACTAAGGAAGACAATCCAAATTTGTATATGTCTACACGAAATCTTGGTTATACTTATGCAATACTTGCTGATGAAATTAACTGTTTAGATTTAGTAAACGCTGACTATTTAATTTGCGATGAAGCAGCAGTTAATTACATGGAGGAGGTACTAAAAAATGACTAACCCCGATATTATTTTTGCTCCTGTTGTTACTGAAAAAAGTGCTATGAATGCTCAAAAAGGAATTTACACTTTCAAAGTGGATAAAAGAGCAACAAAAACACAAATTAAAAAAGCAATAGAAAAACAATTTGGTGTACATATCGAAAAAATCAATACTCTTTTAACAAAACCAAAGGATAGAAGAGTTGGTAAGTATACTGGAAAAACAAAAGTTTATAAGAAAGCAATCGTTACGCTAAAAAGCGGCGAAACGATTGAAATGTAAGGGAGGTATTTGTTATGGCAATAAAGAAATACAAACCTGTGACTAATGGTCGTAGGGGAATGTCTACATTAAAAAATGATGAAATAACAGTAAGCAAACCTCTAAAAACTTTAACAACGAAAAAAACAAAAACTGGCGGTAGAAACAACCAAGGAAAAATGACAGTTCGTCACATTGGTGGCGGAGCGAAACAAAGATACCGTGTTATTGATTTTAAAAGAGATAAAGCTGGAGTACCAGGACGTGTAGCAACAATTGAATACGATCCAAATCGTAGTGCAAATATTGCGCTTATCAATTATAAAGATGGAGAAAAAAGATATATAATTGCTCCAAAAGATTTAACCGTTGGAAGCATTATAGAAAGCGGAGTAAATGCCGATATTAAAGTTGGTAATGCACTTCCTCTTGAAAATATTCCTGTAGGAACTGTTATACATTGTATAGAACTTAAACCTGGAAAAGGTGCTGAGTTATGTCGTAGTGCTGGAGCATCTGCACAAATCTTAGGTCGTGAAGGTAAATACGTATTAGTAAGATTACAATCTGGAGAAACAAGAAAAATTTTAGGAACGTGTGTAGCTACTATTGGTGTTGTTGGAAACGAAGATTATGAACTTGTAAACATCGGTAAGGCAGGACGTACTAGACATATGGGTATTAAACCAACAAACCGTGGTTCTGTTATGAACCCTAATGACCATCCACATGGTGGTGGAGAAGGACGTGCTCCGATTGGACGTAAAACACCAGTTACACCTTGGGGTAAACCTGCACTTGGCTATAAGACAAGAAAAAATAAAAAAGCCTCTAACAAATTAATTGTTAGTAGAAAGAAAAAGTAGGAGGGAATTATGGCAAGAAGTTTAAAAAAAGGACCTTATGTATTTGATAGATTACTTAAAAAAGTACAAGAATTAAATAAGGTAAATAAAAAAGAAGTCATCAAGACATACTCTCGTCGTTCCACAATATTCCCTGACTTCGTGGGACATACATTTGCTGTTCACAATGGAAAAGAATTTATTCCTGTTTATGTAACAGAAGAAATGGTTGGTCACAAATTAGGAGAGTTCGCAGCTACTCGTAAATTTGGCGGACACGCAGGACAAAAGTAGGAGGTTCATTAAATGGAAAGTTATGCAATACATAAAAGTGCAATGATTGCACCTAGAAAAGCAAGAATGACACTTGATCTTATCCGTGGGAAAGATGTAGCAACCGCTGAAGGAATTTTAGAAACAACGAATACAAAGGCTAGTCGTTTAATTGTAAAAGTTTTAAAAAGTGCTGTTGCGAATGCTGTAAATAACGAAGGGGCAAATGAATCAAATCTATTTGTTAGCGAATGCTACATTAATCCAGGACCTGTATACAAAAGAATCAAATTTGCAAGTCGTGGAAATGTGGATAGAAGAGATAAAAGAACAAGTCATATTACTGTTAAAGTAAGTGATGGTAAGGAGGCAAAATAATGGGACAAAAAGTAAATCCAATTGGGTATAGACTAGGAGTAAATAAAACTTGGGAATCCAATTGGTATGCAAAAAAACGTGATTTTGGTGACACTTTAAATAAAGACATTAAAATTCGTGAATATATTAAGAAAAATTTAAAAGATGCCGCTGTTGCCTCAGTAATGATTGAAAGAAAAAAAGATAAATGTGAAGTAACAATTAATACCGCAAAACCAGGTGTAATTATTGGTCGTGGTGGAGAAGATATTGAACGTCTTCGCAAAAGTTTATCAAAATATGTTGGAGAAGAAGTTTACATCTCAATCGTAGAAGTAAAAAATCCAGATTTGATTGCTAAATTAGTTGCAGACAATATAGCAAGCCAAATTGCAAATCGTGCTCCATTTAGAAGTGCCCAAAAAAGAGCACTTAGAAATACAATGAAAGCAGGAGCAAAAGGAATTAAAACCGCTGTATCTGGTCGTTTGGCTGGTGCTGAAATGGCAAGAACAGAGGGATATACAGAAGGTACAGTTCCGCTTCATACTCTTCGTGCCGATATAGACTATGCACATAGTGAAGCAGATACAACGTACGGAAAAATTGGCGTTAAAGTTTGGATCTACAAAGGTGAAATTCTTCCTTCAAAATCTGTAAAAAAGGAGAGTGCTAATCATGTTGATGCCAAAAAGAACTAAATTTAGAAAAACACACAGATGGACATATGACGGACACGCTAAAGGAAATACAGAACTTCATTTTGGTGAATATGGACTTATGGCCAAAGAAGGAAATTGGATTAGTGCTCGTCAAATCGAAGCAGCTCGTATCGCTATGACTCGTTACATGAAACGTGGTGGAAAAGTATACATTAACATTTTCCCACATATGCCTCGTACAAAAAAACCATTAGAAACTCGTCAAGGTAAAGGTAAAGGTAACGTTGATGAATGGGTAGCAGTAGTTAAAGAGGGAAAAATCATGTTCGAAATTAGTGGAGTTTCTGAGGAAATTGCTCGTGAAGCATTAAGACTTGCCTCTCATAAATTGGCTGTAAAAACAAAATTTGTAATGAAAGAGGGTGTTTCAAGTGAAAGTTAGTGAAATAAGAAAACTAAAAGATGAAGAAATTAAAGAAAAAGTTAAAAAATCAAAAGAAGAATTATTAAACTTACGAATTAAAAATGCAACAGGTTCACTTGATAAACCATCTAAATTAAGAGAGATGAAAAAAGACGTAGCAAGAATGCTAACGGTTTTAAAAGAAAGAGAAACTAGTACAGGAGGGAATAAATAATGGAAAAAAGACAAGAATTCGTTGGAAAAGTAGTATCTAGCAAAAACAACAAGACAATCACTGTGCTAGTGGAAACTTATAAAAGTCATCCTTTGTATGGAAAAAGAGTAAAATCTTCAAAGAAATACACTGCCCATGATGAAGAAAATAAAGCAAAAGTAGGAGATACAGTAAGAATTAGAAGTACAAGACCACTTTCTAAAACAAAAAGATATGAGCTTGTAGAAATTCTAATCGAAGCTGTAATTCTTTAGGAGGTTACTATGGTACAACAAGAATCAAGATTAAAAGTTGCAGACAATACAGGTGCAAGAGAATTACTTGTAATTCGTGTACTAGGTGGATCAACTAGGAAATTTGGGAACATTGGTGATATAGTAGTTGGAACGGTGAAAAAAGCAATTCCAAATTCTAATCTAAAAAAAGGAAAAGTAGTTAAAGCGGTTATTGTAAGAAGTGTTCAAGGCGTAAAAAGAAAAGATGGATCTTTCATCAAATTTGATGACAATGCATGTGTAATTATTAAAGAGGATAAATCACCAGTAGGAACAAGAGTATTAGGACCTGTGGCTAGAGAATTAAGAGAAAAAGATTTTGCCAAAATCGTATCTCTAGCACCAGAAGTTTTATAGGAGGATACACATGAAAATAAAAGTTGGTGACAATGTAAAAGTGATAGCAGGAAAAGACAAAGGAAAAACTGGTACTGTTATCAAAACATTAAAAAAAGTGGATAAAGTGGTTGTAGAAGGCATTAATATTGTAAAAAAACATCAAAAACCTACAAACAATAACGATAAGGGTGGCATAATTGAAATGTCTGCTCCTATTCATGTATCCAATGTAAAGAAAACAGAAGAAACATCTACCGCAAAGAAAAATTCTAAAAAAGAAGAACAAACAAAAAAAGATGGAAAGAAAGAAGAATAGGTGAGTAATATGAGTACTTTAAAAGAATTATATAATAAAGAAATCATTTCTTCCCTAATGAAAGAATACAACTACAAAACTGTAATGCAAGTTCCAAAATTAGAAAAAATTGTGATCAATATGGGTGTTGGAGAAGGAGCGCGTGAAGAAAAGTTTATCGATGCTGCCGTTGAAGATTTAAAAACCATTACTGGTCAAAAACCAGTGGTTACAAAAGCTCGTAAATCTATTGCCGGATTTAAGTTAAGAGAAGGTCAAACAATTGGAGCGAAAGTAACACTTCGTAATGAAAATATGTATGATTTTATGGAAAAATTAATTAAAGTTGCCCTACCTCGTGTAAGAGATTTCCGTGGAACTTCAAAAACTGCTTTCGATGGTCATGGGAATTATACATTAGGTATTAAAGAACAACTAATATTTCCAGAAATTGAATACGATAACGTTTTAAAAATTAGAGGAATGGATATTGTATTCGTAACAACAGCAAAAACAAATAAGGAAGCCGAAAGTTTACTAAAAGCATTCGGAATGCCTTTTAGAAATTAGGGAGGAACCAAATGGCAAAAACAAGTTTAAAAATCAAACAACAAAGAACACCTAAATTTAAAGTTCGTGCCTATACACGTTGTGAAAGATGTGGACGTCCTCATGGTGTACTTCGTAAATACAAATTATGTCGTATCTGTTTTAGAGAATTAGCAAATAAGGGCCAAATACCTGGCGTAAAGAAATCAAGTTGGTAGAAGGGAGGAATTTTAAATGGTACAAGATAAAATAGCCGATATGCTTACGAGAATTCGTAATGCAAATCAATTAAAATACGATACTGTTGAAGTAATCGGAACAAAAATGACTTTAGGAATTGCTGAGATTCTTAAGAAAGAAGGCTACATTTCAGAATACGTTTATGAAAAAAATACTACAGGCGATAAATTAATGTTAACTTTAAAATATGGAGAAAAGAAAGAAAGAGTTATTACTGGTCTTAAAAGAATTAGTAAATCTGGTCTTCGTGTATACGCTAAAGCCGATGAAATTCCTCGTGTATTAAACGGGCTTGGAATTGCGATTATTTCAACTTCTAAAGGTCTAATGACAGATAAAGAAGCTAGAAACGAAAGACTTGGAGGTGAAGTACTTGCCTATATTTGGTAAGGAAAAACAATGAGTAGAATTGGAAATAGAGAGTTACAAATTCCAGATGGAGTTACAGTAACCGTTGATAATAACAAAATAATAGTTAAAGGTCCTAAAGGAGAGTTATCATTGAATAGTTCTAACTTAGTAAAAGTAGAAGTACATGAAAACACTCTTACAACAAAAGTTGTAGACAACAGTTCTCGTGCAAATGTAATGCAAGGAACTACAAATTCTCTAATTAACAATATGATCATAGGAGTACACGAAGGATTTTCTAAAGGATTAGAAGCTGTTGGTGTAGGATATAAATTTAATGTTCAAGGAAACAAGATTGTAGTAAATGCAGGTTATTCACATCCTGTTGAAGTAGCAATTCCAGAGGGAATCAAAGCAGAACTTGTAAGTAATACGGAAATCACATTAAGTGGTATTGATAAACAAAAAGTAACTGAATTTGCGGCGAATATCAGAAAAATTCGTGAACCAGAACCTTATAAAGGTAAAGGTATACGTTATAAAGGTGAATACGTACGTCGTAAAGAAGGTAAGAAAGCAGCATAGTGGAGGGATAATATGATAAAGAAAGAATCAAAAAATGTTGTACGTTTGCGTAGACATAAACGTATAAGAGAACATTTAAGTGGAACGCCAGAACGTCCTAGATTAAATGTGTTTAGATCGAACAATGGCATTTATGTACAAGTCATTGACGATGTAGCAGGTAAAACTTTAGTTTCCTCTTCTTCTATTGCTCTAAAAATTAAAAATGGTGGTAATATAGATGCCGCAACAGCTGTAGGAAAAGACATCGCTGAAAAATGTAAGAAAGCAAAAATCAATACAGTTGTATTTGATAGAGGTGGAAACCTATATCATGGTCGAGTAAAAGCTTTAGCAGAAGCCGCTCGTGAAAATGGATTGGAATTCTAGGGAGGTCATCATGGAAAAAGAAAATAATAATAACAAACCAAAAACTGGTGAAAAACGTTTTTCTAGAGAAAACAAAGACAGAAAAAAATTATTAGAAGAAAAAGTTATCTCTATTGGCCGTGTAACAAAAGTTACAAAAGGTGGTAGACATTTTAGATTCTCTGCAACTGTCGTTGTTGGAAATAGAAAAGGACTTGTTGGAATTGGAACTGGAAAAGCAAATGAGGTTCCTGCTGCAATCGCAAAAGCAAGTATGATGGCAAATAAAAATGTTACAAAAGTAGCAATCATAGATGGAAGAACCATCCCTCATGAAGCAACTGGAAAAGTTGGAAGAGCAAGCGTACTTATTAAACCAGCAGTAAAAGGTACTGGAGTTATCGCTGGTGGTGCTGCTCGTAGTGTATTAGAACTAGCAGGAATTAAAGATGTTATTTCAAAATCACTTGGTTCCAATACTAAAATTAATGTTGCAAAAGCAACGTTAGAAGCATTGAAAAGCGAAAGAACTCCTGCTAAAATAGCAGCCCTTCGTGGTAAGAAAGTGGAGGAGTTATAAATGAAGTTAGAAAATTTACCAAAATCAAAAGAAACCAAATCTAGAAAAATTGTTGGACGTGGTCCAGGGTCTGGAATGGGTAAAACTTCAACTCATGGAGAAAAAGGACAAAAATCTAGAAGTGGTGCAAGTATTTCAGCTTGGTTTCAAGGTGGTCAATCTCCTTTATATAGAAGATTACCAAAAAGAGGTTTTAATAACAAAAGATTTGAAACCAAATACGCTTGTATTAATTTAAGTGATTTAAATACATATTTTAATGATGGGGACGAAGTAAGTCCTGAAATCTTAAAAGAAAGAGGAATTATAAAAAAACAATTAAGCGGAATTAAAGTTTTAGCAAATGGTAAGTTAGAAAAAAAATTAACAGTAAAAGCAAATCGTTTTTCTAACGCAGCTATTACTGCTATTGAAGCCGCTGGTGGCAAAACTGAGGTGATTTAAATGGTTCGTCTTTTTGCAAAATTATTTGCTAAAGAAAACAAAGACTTGCGAAAAAGAATTTATTTCACCCTTTTTGCATTAGGAATATTTTGTTTAGGGACAGGAATTACTATTCCTTGGGCTAGTGTACTGTATGAAGAATTAGGATTTTTAGAAATTTTCAATTTAATGAGTGGTGGAGGATTAAGAAGTTTCTCCATATTTGCTCTAGGAGTTAGTCCTTATATAACAGCATCCATTATTACCCAACTTCTACAAATGGATATAATTCCGTATTTTAAGGAACTAAAAGAACAAGGGTATGTAGGGCGTCAAAAAATCAACAAAATTAATCGTTATTTAGCGATTATATTTGCATTTGTACAAGCATATGTTATTTCCATATTCTACTTAAATACAAATGATGTTATGATAATGCTTAAAACATCTCTAGTAATGACAGCTGGTACCTCTTTCCTATTGTGGCTAGGGGATCAAATTACAATGAAAGGTATTGGAAATGGTTCCTCTTTGCTAATAATGGCAGGAATTATTCAAAGTATGCCTGGAATATTTAGTGGAGCGTTTACAGCTTTCATTACAGCAGGAACTTATAATTTAGGAGTGGGAATAGGATTATTTGTATTATTTATAATAATTTATTTGTTAGTACTTATAGGAATCATATGGGTTACACTTGCAGAGAGAAGAATTCCGATTCAGTATGCCAATCATACAACAAGCGCTTATGGAGCTCAAAGTTCCTTTTTACCAATTAAGATAAATAGTGCTGGTGTGATTCCAGTAATCTTTGCTTCTATTGTATTAACCATACCCTCAACGGTTGCTGGGCTTTTAAAAAGCAGTGGTGCTACAGAATTTATTAATAAATATATTGTATATACAACTCCAACTGGTTTTATTTTATACGTTTTATTAATTTTGTTTTTTGGATATGTTTATACATTTATGATGATGAATCCTGAGGAAATGAGCAAAGATTTAAACAAGCGTGGAGGTTATATTCCAGGGGTACGACCAGGTGGCGATACTTCAAAATACATTTCAAATTCTCTTGGAAAATTAACCATTGTGGGTTCTCTTTTCTTAGTTGTTTTATCTGGATTACCAATTTTAATGGGAAACATATCAAGTTTACCAAGTTCAGTAACAATTGGTGGAACAGGAATTTTAATTGTTGTAGGAGTAGCAATTGAAACATACAAACAAATGGAAAGTGGAATTGTAACAAGAAGTTACAAAAAAAGGAGACATACAAGATAATGGTAAGCGTTATCTTGATTGCTCCTCCTGCCGCAGGCAAGGGAACGATTAGCAATTTTCTAGTTGAAACGTATGGATATAAACATATATCTACCGGTGAACTTTTAAGAAATGTAGCAAAAGAAAATTCTGAAATGGGTTTAAAAATAAAAAGTCTTCTTCAAGCGGGAATGTTTGTAAGTGATGAAATAATTTTGCCTTTATTTAAAGAAGAACTTCTAAAATGTAATAATACGCCATTTATCTTAGATGGTATTCCAAGAACAATAGAGCAAGCTAATTATTTAAATAGTTTGTTTCAAAAAATGAATGTGGATAACTATGCTGTTATTCACATGGACATCGAAAAAGAAGTTTTAGAAAAGCGAGCTGTGGGTAGAAGAATTTGTCCTTCTTGTAAAAGAAGTTATAATATTTTCTTTGAAAATTTTAAGCCGAAAGAAGAAGGCGTTTGCAATACTTGTCAGCAAAAACTGATACAAAGAGAAGATGATTCATTCGAAACATTTCAAAAACGTTATGAGACTTACAAAAAAGAGACCGCACCCTTGATAAAATACTATGAACAAAAAAATAAATTGAAAACGATAAATGCAAATTTAGAGCAAGAGGAAATAATTCGTCATGTTCTAAATATAGTAGAGGTAACAAATGATTAGTATTAAAAGTGAACGTGAAATAGAACTTATGCGTTACGCTGGTCATATCAATTATCTTGCACATGAGGAACTAAAAAAACATATAAAGCCTGGAACAACGACAGAACAATTGGATAAAATTGCCTACGATTTTATTATAAAACATGAATGTGTTCCATCTTGCTTAGGATACGAAGGATTTCCAAAAAGTATCTGTGTGTCCATAAATGATGAAGTTGTGCATGGTATACCAGGAAAAAGAAAAATAAAAAATGGAGATATTGTATCAATAGATTTCTGTGTAAGATATAAAGGATATGAATCGGATTCCGCTAGAACTTATATAATAGGAAATGTAAATCCGGAAGTAGAAGCATTAGTAGAAAATACAAAGAAAGCCTTACAAATTGGCTTGAGTAAAGTAAAAAGTGGTGTTAAAATAGGAGACATAAGTCATGCCATCGAGGAATTTGCTCACAAAAAAGGCTTAAGTGTAGTAGAAGATTTAGTAGGACACGGAATTGGTACCAATATGCATGAAGAACCCGATGTTCCTAATTTTGGAAAAGAAGGAACGGGCATAGTATTAAAACCAGGAATGACTTTATCGATTGAACCTATGCTTACTTTAGGAAGAAAAGAAGTTTGTTTAACCGATCAAGACGACTGGGTCATTGTAACCGAAGACGAAAGTCTAGCAGCACACTTTGAACATACGGTTCTTGTAACCGAAGAAGGATATGAAATTTTAACAGGAGAATAAAATATGGCGAAAAAAAAGATACAAAACAAAAAAATAAGTACTTCAACTGTCAAAACAAATCAAGCAAAATCAGATAAAATTGAAGTTGAAGGTAAAGTAGTTGATGTAATAAAAGGTGGAGACTACATTGTTGAACTTTCAAATGGACATACTGTAGAAGCCTACGTTTCTGGTAAAATGCGCGTTAATATGATACGTATTCTACCAGGTGATACAGTAACCATAGAACTTTCGCCTTACGACTTAACACGTGGGCGCATAACATGGAACAAAAGATAATGGAGGTAAAGATTTAGATGAAAAAAAGACCATCAGTAAAACCAATATGCAATAAGTGTAAAAAAATAAGAAGAAAAGGAAAATTAATGGTTATTTGTGAAAATCCAAAACACAAACAAACCCAAGGAAAATAGGAGGTATTTATGGCAAGAATTAAGAATATTGAATTACCAAACGAAAAACACGTTTGTATTGGACTTACAGCGATTTATGGTGTAGGAAGAAGCCTTGCAAAAACAATTTGTGAAAATGCGGGAGTAGATACTACAAAAAAAATTAAAGATTTAACGGATGATGAAATTTCAAAATTACGTAAAGAAATAGATAAATACGATGTAGAAGGTGAATTACGTCGTGATGTACAAATGTCTATTAAAAATAAAATGGAAATTAATTGCTATCAAGGTACTCGTCATAAAAAAGGGTTACCAGTAAGAGGACAAAGAACAAGCAGAAATGCTCGTACTCGTAAAGGTAAAGGTAAAGTAGTAGCAAATAAGAAAAAAGTAGGAAAATAGGAGGTAAATCATGGCATATAACAGAAGAAAAAGAAAAGTTAAGAAAAATATTCCTGAAGCCATTTGTCATATACAATGTACATACAATAATACAATTGTAACCATTGCAGAAAAAAATGGAAATGTAATTAGTTGGGCTTCAAGTGGAACAATTGGTTATAAAGGAAGTAAAAAGAAAACTCCTTATGCTGCAGGTATGGCCGCAGAAGCTGCTGCAAAGTCAGCTCATGATAATGCTGGGGTAATAAAAGTTGATGTTGAAGTAATGGGGCTAGGTTCTGGAAAGGATACAGCAATTCGTTCTTTACAAGCAGCAGGACTAGAAGTTGTAAGTATTAATGATAAAACTCCAGTTCCACACAACGGTTGCCGTCCGCCAAAACGTCCTAGAAATTAATGATTGAAAGGAAAAAAGTAGAAAATGATTAAATTTGAAAAACCAGAATACAAAATAACAGAGTATGCAACAGATTCTCATTATGGAGAATTTACACTAGAACCTTTAGAAAGAGGATTTGGAACTACGATTGGTAATGCTCTTAGAAGAGTAATGTTATCAAGTTTACCTGGATGTGCTTTTACAAGTGTTAAAATTGAAGGCGTTTTGCACGAATTCCAAAAAATTGAAGGAGTGTACGAAGACGTTACCAGTATTATTTTGGCACTTAAAGGAGTTGTACTTAAAAATCATACAGAAGAAAATAAGGTTGTACACTTACGCAAATCTACACCAGGCCCAGTACTTGCTGGAGATATTGAAGTTGATGCTGATTTAGAAATTATTAATAAAGAATTAGTGATTTGTAACCTTGTAGAAGGTGGTAAAATCGATATGGAATTAACTGTTTCTAACGGTAAAGGGTATGTGGATGCAAAAGAAAATCAAGCATTATTTGATAGTAAAAAAGTAGGAGTCATTGCGATTGATTCTTTGTATTCTCCTGTTGAAAAAGTAGCATACGAAACAGAAAATGCTCGTGTTGGACATAGTGAAAATTATGATAAATTGATTATGAAGATCAATACCAATGGAAGTATTACTCCAGAAGAAGCAATGGCACTATCTGCTAAAATTTTAATTGAACATTTTAATATTGTAGCTGATTTAAATACTATAAGTGATGTTTCAGGATTGATGGCAGAAAAGAAAGTAGATACAATTACCAAAACATTAGAAACTCCAATTGAAGAAATAGAATTTTCTGTTAGAGCATATAATTGTTTGAAAAGAGCTGGAATTCATACGGTTCAGGATTTAATTTCAAAACGAGAAGTAGAAGTTACAAAAATACGTAATTTAGGTAAAAAATCATTAAAAGAAGTTTTAGACAAAGTTGTTGAAATGGGACTTAAGTTCCACGAATAGGAGGTAAATCATGGCATATAGAAAAATTGGAAGAGAAACAAGACAAAGACATAGCGTTTTTGCAGGACTTACAGTTGATGTTATTTTAAATGAAGGAATTACGACTACAGAAGCCAAAGCAAAAGAAGTTCGTAAGTTTGTAGATAAAATGATTACTTATGGAAAACGTGGTACTTTAGTATCTCGTAGAAAAGCATTAGCTTTTGTTTATAATAACAAGACTTGTGTAGATAAAGTTTTTAATGAGCTTGCTAAGCGTTATGAAAATCGTAATGGTGGTTATACAAGAATTATTAAACTAAAAGAAAGAATCGGCGACGATGCTTTAGAAGTAAGATTAGAATTGGTCTAGAAAATAGACTGATTTTTTTTATGTCGTAAAACAAGAAATCCCTGTTAAAACAAAAGAAAATATGATACTATTAAAATAGAAAAGAGGCATAGAAAATGAAAGAGAAAAAAATAAAAAAAAGATTGATTATAGGAAGTATTGTAGGGATTATTCTTTTACTAGGCGGGATTTATCTGTATAAAACGTATGCCTTGTATGAAGAAAAGAAAGAGTTTAATATTTTAAAAGGAAAAGTAGGTGATTTTAGTACTTCAAAAGACGTAACCTTAGCGTCAGTTATTGATGGAAATCCCAGTGATAAAATTCCTAAGAAAAATGAAGGGTATATTTTTGAAAGTGTTTCTTGTGATAATAAAGCAGAAGCCATTTGGGATGTGGACAAATGGGGTATATTTGTTAGTAATTTAACTACGAGCAGAACAACTTGTACAATAAATTTTAATGGTGTATTTAAAGATTTAGTACACCTAATAAATAGTAGTGCAACAAATATGGAAGAACTTTTAAAAAATAATGAAGACATCGAAAAAATAATTCAAAATAAGGAGGCGATGGAGCTTATTGCTAATAACCAAAGTTTAGCAAATTTAATTACAGGAAATGAAAATTATTCAGTTGAAATAGCCAAAAAATTCTTGTCTTCTACCGTTATTAGTGAAGAAGCCAAATACAACGCCGGATTACCTTGCTATTTATTTTTGAATGAAAAATATTCTTCTTTTTTAGGTGATTTTACTAATAAAATGGAAAAAGGTGTGGAAGCATCGTCTTATGATGATTATGGAAATGGACGAATAAATCTTTCACATCGGAATACCATATACACTAAAATTAGTAATAGCCCTTTAAATTTAGAACATTATAACACTCTAGAAATGTATTATCATCATTACACAAACAATACTTCCTTAAAAGGAATGACCATGTTAGGAGTTGTACCTTCTAAAGAGGATGAGTGGTTTGATACTAATAAGTGGACGGTTTCTAACGTAGAAGTTTTTGAAAACACTGAAAAAAATACTACTTTGACGGCAGATATTAGCAACATAAATGATAACCAACATTTAAAATTGTGGTTTAAGCATAATGGAGAAGTAGAAGCGTATACAATATACAATCAAATATACACAATAGCTCTTTATTAAATTGAATTAAAAAAATATCTTTTGTATAAATTCCAAATATTTCAAACATTATATACATAGAATGTACTAGGAGGATATTATGTTTGATAATTATGGAATCGAAATAGCACAAATTTTTAAAAAAGCGGAAGAATTACGTAGAAGTTTAAAGCATCCTTATGTAGGAAGCGAACATTTACTTCTTGCTCTTTTAAAAGAGGAAAATGATGTTAGTAAAAAATTGAAAACACATGGACTTACTTATAAAATTTTTGAAAATGAATTAATAAATGTCGTAGGGAAATCAAACAAAGATACTGATTTTGTCTTATACACACCTCTTCTAAAAAGAATTATTGAAGGCGCTACAAATGATGCCAATGAAAATAATGATGGTAAAGTAACAGAACGTCATTTGTTTTTGGCTATGCTAGAAGAAGGGGAAGGAATTGCAATTCGTATATTACTTGGCTTAAATATCGATTTAGATCAAATATATGAAGATCTAAAATTTACCCTAGTGGGAAATAAAAACAATAAATTGGAAATTTTAGAAATTGGAAACAATTTAAATAAAAATGTAGACAAAAAAGAAAGAGTCATTGGTAGAGAGGAAGAAATTTCGCTTGTAATTGAAGCTTTGTTGCGTAAGAAAAAAAGTAATCCTTTGCTTATAGGAAAAGCAGGAGTTGGAAAAACGGCTATAATAGAAGAACTAGCGAGACGAATGGAATCAGGTCTTGTACCAAATGAATTGCTTGGCAAAACAATTGTCATGCTAGAAATGGGAGCGTTAGTTTCTGGAACAAAATATCGTGGGGAATTTGAAGAACGTCTAACAAAAATTATAAAAGAAGTTATAGAAAACAAAAACATTATTTTGTTTATTGATGAAATTCATACAATGATAAATGCAGGAGGGGCCGAAGGGGCAATCAATGCCGCTGATATATTAAAACCTTATTTAGCTAGAGGAGACATAAAAGTAATTGGGGCGACTACTACAGAGGAATATTACAATTCGATTTACAAAGATAAAGCTTTAGAAAGAAGATTTTATGCGATACAAGTTAGTGAACCAGATCTAGAAAAAACCAAAGAAATTTTATTAGGAGTAAAAGAGGAATACGAATCGCATCACAACTTAGTAATCAGTGAAGAAAATATAAACGATATCGTTAAATATGCAGACAAATATATAAAAACTAAAAGTAACCCAGATAAATCTTTAGATTTGTTAGATATGATTTGTGCAAGACAAAAAGTAAAGAAAATATCTTTTCAAGAATTGGAACAATTGAATCAAAGAATAGAAAAACTCAAAAAAGAAAAAAATATAGCCATTCAAAATAATGATTATGATCTAGCTATGCGTTTAAAAGAACAAGAAAACTTATTAAATCTACAACTAGAAAAAAAAGCAAAGACGAAAAATACTTTAATTACTAAAAAAGATATTTTAGAAACTTTAGAAAAGAAAGTTAATGTTCCTATGTTAGAAAATAAAAAAGCAATTTTTTTAAAAATTAAAACCAGTTTACAAAAAAATATTTTAGGTCAGAAGAGTGCCATAGAAAAAATTCTACAAAACATATGGATAAAACTAAATGAAAATTCAAAACCATGCGCATTACTATTAAATGGTCCAAGTGGAGTTGGAAAAACGGAAACCGTTAAATGTATTTCTGAAAGTTTAGAGAAAAGCAATTTTATTCGGTTGGACATGAGTGAATACAACTTGGATACATCTGTAAATAAACTTCTTGGAGTTTCAGCAGGCTATGTTGGTTACGAAGATGCTTTTATTTTTCGAAGTGTGATGGATAATCCTTATTCTATCATTTTAGTGGATGAAATTGAAAAAGCGCATCCTCGTGTAATGAATTTATTTTTGCAAATTATGGATGAAGGTTTTATAACGAGTGCAAAAGGAGAAAAAATTGATTTTTCAAATACTATGATTTTTATGACAAGTAATGTAATTTCCAATAATAAAGTTGGTTTTACAGAAAATGAAAATCATACTCTTACAGAATACTTTAGTAAAGAATTTTTAGGACGATTTACAGATATTATTTCATTTCAACCTTTAGCGGATTCTATTTTAAAAGAATACACTAAAATGCATTTGACGAACAAAAATGTAAAATATGAAAAAATTAAAAAAGAAGCAGAATGCGATAAATACGGTCTTCGTAACTTAAAAAATTTAATAAAAAAATACAATTGTGAAATTGATATTGAAATTCCACTTTAGAGTATGCTATGATGTAGAAGTAATAAATTGATTGCAATTTTAGAATTATTACAATTTTCTTATTTATGGTCAAAGCATAAATAAGTTTTAATGAAAATAGTTTAGAACGCTTTCTAGACTATTTTTCTTTTTCCTTAAATTATGATATACTACTCGTAAGAAAAAGCTAAAGAAAGGAGTCTTAATATGATTCGGACAAGGTTTTCCTTTTATCCTAAAAAACATGTAGATATTGAAGATTTAAGAAATGCATTGTTTTCTTATTTAATAGCCAAACATGAAGATGGAGAATTTTTTTTTAGAATTGAAGATTCCCATTTAAAATCTTATGAAAATGAATATCAAGATTTTGCCAAAAAAATCTTTACTGAATTTGGATTAAATGGAGATTACGAATTTAAAAAGACTAGTGAAAATCATAAAGCATACGCTGAGAAACTGGTAAATAAAGGGAAAGCTTATTATTGTTTTTGTACAGAAGAAGAATTGAATCGAAAAAGATTGGAAGCTACAGAAAATAAAACTACTTATATATACGATGGAACGTGTCGACTGTTTCCTAAAGATGAAGCAAGACGTAAAGTTCTAATTGAAGAACAATATGTTATACGACAAAGAATGCCTAAAGAAGGCCAAACAACATTTCGAGATTTGGTTTATGGGGATATTACAACTTTAAATTCTTGTTTGGAAGACCAAATTTTAATAAAAAGCGATGGAACTTCAACCTATAATTTTGCAAACGTTATCGATGATGCGTTAATGAATATAACTCATGTAACTATGAGTGAAAAAGTGTTAACAAGTACACCAAAATATTTACTACTCTATGAAAGCTTAGGATTTTCAGTTCCAAAATTTATCCATTATCCAAGAATTGTAACCAAATTAGAAAATACTTTAATCGATTTATTAAATCAAGGTTTTTTAAAAGAAGCCATTTTAAATTATATTGCGCTTTTAGGTTGGAGTCCAAAATCAACTCAGGAATTTTTCACGTTAGAACAATTAATACAAAAATTTGATTTTAATCATATAAATAAAAGACCAGCTTGTTTTGACATAAAAAAATTAAAATGGTTTAATCATCAGTATATTATAAGATTAAGTGATGAAGAATATATAACGTTTGTAAAGCCTTATTTAGAACAATTTTACAAACTAGAAGATAAAAGTGAAGAATGGATTAGGTATTTGTTGCTAATGTACAAAAAGCAAATTTATTTTGCCAGTGAAATTGTACTTAATGCTCATATGTTTTTTGTAAATCACATAGAGTTAGAAGAAAAAGAAATTTCTTATTTAAAAAGTGATACTCGCAGAAAAGAAGTAGTAAATACATTTAAAGACGAAGTAAAAAAGGAATTAAATTGGAACAGAGAAACCATAAAAGAAATTTTAGAACATGTAAAAGAAAAAACAACAAGTACAGGCTCTCTTTTGTATATGCCGATACGTATCTCCATAACCGGAAAGAGGAAAGGTCCAGATTTAGTGGATTGTTTGTATCTTCTAGGACAGAAAAAGGTTTTGGAAAGATTAGAAACTATTTGATTTTTCATTTACTTAAAGAGAAATAAAATAATCAAAAAGAAAGGAAAATTGATATGAAAATATTTAATACGTTAACAAATAGCTTAGAAGAATTTACTCCTCTTACAAAAGGTGTTGTTAACATGTATGTTTGTGGCCCAACGGTTTATAACTATGCACATGTTGGAAATATGTATCCAGTAATCGTTTTTGATATGGTTTATCGTTATCTAACCTATAGAGGCTATAAAGTAAATTACGCATCCAATTTTACGGATGTAGACGATAAAATTATTAAATCCGCAATAGAACTTTCGGTAACGGAAAAAGAAATTACGGATAAATTTATCAAAGCCTATTTAGAAGAATTACAAGGATTAAATTGTTTAGACATTGCTTACCGTCCTCGTGTAACAGAAACAATGGACAGTATAATTCAATTTATATCTTTACTACTTGAAAAAGGCTATGCTTATAAAAGTGGAGATAATGTATATTTTAGAGTATCGAAAGTAGAAGATTATGGCTGTTTGTCCAAACAAAGACTTGATGCTTTAGACTATGGAAAACGAATTGAGGTTGCTTTAGAAAAAGAAAACCCGTATGATTTTGTGTTGTGGAAAAAAACCAACGAAGGAATTACATGGGAAACACCTTTTGGAGTCGGTAGACCTGGATGGCATACCGAATGTGTTGTTATGATTCATGATATTTTTAAAGGAAAAATTGATATTCATGGTGGGGGAGTAGATTTGAAATTTCCACATCATGAAAATGAAATGGCTCAAAGTAAAGCCGCTTGGGCTCATTCATTAGCAAATGTATGGATGCACAACGGGCACATTATGATCGAAGGGGAAAAGATGAGTAAAAGCTTAAATAATTTTATTTTAGCCAAAGATCTAAGAAAAGAATATTCTAGCAATGTAATACGTTTAGCTTTTTTAAAAAATCAATATCGTGCTCCTCTTGATTTAACAAAAACTACTTTTACAGAATGTGTAACTATTAATGAAAAAATAGAAAATGCTTTAAAACAAGCTCATATAGAAATTGAAATGTCGGGTATAGAAACAGGAAAATTAAAAAACGATGAAAAAATAAATGAAATTATGGATAATGATTTTAATACACCGAATTTGATTACCTATTTATTAGATTTAGTAAAAGAATTAAATACAAAAATGAGAAACAACACAGATATTTCACAAACTTACGATAAAATATTATTAATAAATTCGATATTGGGTCTAACTTATGAATTTAAAAAGTTTAGTGAAAGTGATAAAGAAATATATCAAAAATGGCTAAAAGCAAGAACAGCTAAAGAATTTATAAAAGCCGATTCTTTAAGAGAAGAATTAGTTAATAGAAATATATTATAAAGAGGTTATTGTATGGATTTAATAATTTTAATTTTAATGCTTATCATTCCGGCTATTGCTCAAATGATAGTCACATCGAATTATGGTAAATATAAAAATGTGGAAAATGAAAAAAAATTATCTGGCTTTGAAGTGGCAAGAAAAATATTAGATACAAATGATTTAAAAGAAGTTTATATTGTAGAAATTAAAGGAAATTTAACAGATCATTATGATCCTAAGCGAAAAGTAGTAAGATTATCTAGTGAGGTTTTTCATGGTACAAGTGTTGCGTCTTTATCAATTGCAGCTCATGAATGTGGTCATGTGATACAAGATAAAGAAAATTATTCTTTCATGCGCGTACGAAGCTTTATTTTTCCTATAGTTCACTTTGCGACTGGACTTTCTTATTTTGTGCTATTTCTAGGACTCTTAATGGAATCATTAGATGTGATTTGGTTAGGAATATTGCTTGTTGGAACTGGACTAGCGTTTCAGTTAGTAACTCTACCAGTAGAAATTGATGCAAGCAAAAGAGCAAAAAAAGAGATAGAAAAGCTGGGACTCGCCAATACACAGGAGCAAGATGGTGTAGCAAAAATGTTACAAGCAGCGGCAAGTACTTACCTTGCAGGAGTACTAACGAGTGCATTAGAAATTATTAGGCTTATAAGTCTATTTGGAAACAATCGAGAATAACCATTTTTTTATTTTATAAAATTAAAGGTAAGTCCAAAATACAGTTCTTACTTTTTTTTATTGTATCTTTTTTCTTTATAATAAGTTGTGTTTAAACTAAATTTATTTTATAATGGAATAGAATAAGCAGACTAAGGTGTTTAGCAAGTATATTTTTTATAAACGGAGGAAAAAACTATGATAAAAAAATTTAGAAATATAAAAGAGAAAATGGATGAAAAAAAACCTCAAATAGAAAATGAAGAAGAAAAGAAAAAATGGTTTTTGTTAATTCTTTTAATCCTTTTTGTTCTTTGTTTTTTAATCACTAGTTTTACATTTGGAAAAGATCTTTTTTACAAAGTTTTTTATCCCTCTTCAGCACCTGTGATTAGTGGTGGTAGCAAAGAGTGGGCATTAAAAAGAACTATAACAGTTATAAAAGATGCAGAAACTAAAAAAGAACTTTCTCATTATGAATATTGCATTCACAAAGAAAAAAATACAAAAAATTGTGAATGGAAAGTTACAAAAACGAAAAATACAGTAGTAACTTCTACAGGCAAATATTATGTTACCTTTCGTGGAGTCGATATAGAGGGGGTTACGGGAAAAAATTCGAATACAGAAGAAGTATATATAGATAACAACAATCCCATTATTGAAAATATTCATTTAACAAATGCCACTACAAAAAGCGTTTCTATTTCTGTAGAAGCTAAAGATTTTGAAAGTGGAATCGCTACGTACAATTATAGTTTAGATGGAAAAAACTTTGAAGTGGGTAATTACCAATATACTTTTAATGATTTAACAAAAGAAGAATTTACTATCTATGTAAAAGTTATAGATAAAGTAGGAAACTTTACGGTTTTAAGTATGGATGTTAAAAATGACCAGTGGGAACAAGACGCACCTTATTGCAAATTGAATTGTGATTTGAATAATGATGGAGTATGTGATTTAAATTGCGACACCAATAATGATGGAAAGTGTGATCTTAATTGTGACACGAATCATGATAATATACCAGATACAAACATTGACATTGATGGAGATAATATTCCAGATATAAATATTGATACAGATGGTGATGGTGTATGCAATTGGAATTGTGATACCGATGGCGATGGAAAACCAGATGATAAAGTAATTAATCAAGACCTTGATGGCGATGGTGTTTGTGATATCAATTGCGATACCAATGGAGATAATATACCAGATGTAAATATTGATACAGATGGTGATGGTGTATGCAATTGGAATTGTGATACCGATGGCGATGGAAAACCAGATGATAAAGTGGTAAATCAAGATCCAGATGGCGATGGAGTATGTGATTTAAATTGCGATACTAATGGAGATAATATTCCAGATAATAAAATAGATACCGATGGTGATGGGATCTGTAATGTAAACTGTGATGGGTTGGATATTGTTGTGCCTCTTATCAATCTAGATAAAATACCAATTGAGTTTTCTTATGGAAAAAAATACGATTTACCAAGTTATTATCAATTTGGTCCAAGTGGAGGAACTGTTATTTGTACAGTAGATGGTGTAGAGCAAACGGATACAAGTAAAATAGGAATAGGAACTCATAATATTGAATGTATTGCAAAAGGGAACAATGGAATCAATGTGCGAGTAGCAAAACAAGTTCGTGTAATTGTTCAAGAAGGTAATAATGAAGTTTGGGATGGCTATATTTTATTAAATCTAAATTATCCAGACAATTCTACCAATTGGGAATGGCGACTTGGTAATGAATTTGAAATAAGAGATGGTTATGATAATTCAGGATGGCAAGCGTATACTGGTCCTATTTTAGTAAAAATTGATGATGTAGAAAATGTCTACATACGTTACGAATTAAATGGCGAAACAATAATTGTAGCTCCTACTGGTAAAGTAGCGGTTTCTATTGAACCAGAAAAATATACTTTACTAAATGGCGAAAAAACAAAAGTACAAATTTATTTTGACGAAAATGCTATTACAAAAGAATATAAAATTGGGAATGGACCATGGCAAAATTATACTCAAGAATTTGAAGTCGAAAAAAATACCATTATCGAAGCGCGTGCAACAAAAGAAGAACGAATTTATGATAGCAATGGAGATTATGTGTATACCAAAAAACTTATGGGTACGGATAGTGTTTTTATAAGCGAATACATAAAAATTGACGGCTCAATTCCAGATGGACCTAGTAAACCAACTGATCCAGAAGAACCAGATCAACCAGGTAATCCAGGTCAACCTGAAAAACCTGGAGAAGGTGGAACAACTGGTGGAGGACCAACAGAACCAGGCTCAGGAGTTACAGATGGAGGACCTGGAGGAACCATTACTTATAATCCAACCCCTAAACCAGATGGAACGATTGTTACGAAACCAACACCAGAAAGCAAACCTTCTACTTATTTAAAAGGTCCGATAATATCTGCGAATCCACAAGAAGAACTATCCAATAAAGTAGAGTTGAACATTACAACAGAAGAAGAAGCTCAAAACATTTATTATAAAATTGGCAATGGAAATTACCAAGAATACAATTCTCCTTTCTCCATTCAAAACAATGCTGTAATAAGTGCCTATTACATTCGAAAAAGCGATGGCAAACTCTCTGATACCAGTGCTTATTATGTACAAAACATTCGAAAAAACAACAAGCCTTATGTAAAAATAGAGACTGATCCAAAACCTTATTTAAATAGTACTATTGATCAAGTAACAGTTACCATTAGTGGACAAGATTACGATACATTAGAATATAGTTTTGATGGAATTTTCTATTTTCCTTATACAACACCAATTACTATAAAGGAAAGTACAACTATTTATGCAAAAGGAACTAATCATTATGGCAGTACAATAGAAAGTTTAGTCATTACAACTCAAAATGTACCAATTATAAAAGAAAAATTAGATGTAAATATTTTTACAAATCCAGAAAATCCAAAAAATGGCTTAATTAATAAAACAACTGTAAGTATTACATATGATGGAAGAGCCACTAAAAAGTACTACAAAATTGGCGAAAATGGAAAATGGGAAGAATACACCAAGGAATTTGAAATTACAGATAATACAACCATTTATGCTTATGCTATAAGTGAAAATGGAATTGGAAGCACTTCAAAAGGAATTGATTTCTTAACAACGGGAATAATGTCTCCAATAATTAAAGTTCGTCCAAAAGACGCTACCAATGTTGTAACCGTAGAAATTGATTTTGATAAAAACGCTACCACAAAATATTATCAAATTAACGATGGTGAAAAATTGTATTACACTGGCCCTTTTGAAGTATTTGAAAATAGTAAAATTTATGCTTACAATCGTAACACTCTTGGAGATGAAGCTGATAGTTCTTATGAAATAAAAAACATAGTACCTTTACCTAATTTTATAATTATTGAGTGCGATGAATATTATATTATAAAAGCAAATTATCCAACTTCTTCCCAAAATAGAGAATACAAATGGCAACAAGATGGAATTTGGAAAAAATACGATTCGCAAGGAATTTTATTAATTAAAGAAGAGTACAAAGACAAATTATTAAACAATAGTTTTGATGGAATAGAAGTAAAAGATAAAAACGGAAATAAACTGATTTTTAAAGATCATTATTATGTTTTGGATGGCCCAATTCATCTATTAATGGAAAATTTATTTTTAAGATGGGATCGTTCTAACCCTAATGCTCCTACGATACATTTATCTACAATAAGTCCAGCAAGAGAAGTAGAAGCGTATATTAATTATCCAAGTGATGTAACGGAAAAATATTATAAAATTGTATTTGCAGATGGTTTGGATACAGGATGGCTAGAATATACAGGAACATTAAAAATTAAAGAAAATAATGCAACGATTTATGCCAAAGGAATGACTAGAAGCAGTTTGGAAAGCGACGTTAGTTCTATAAAAATAACCAATATAGATCATGTTGGTCCGGATATAGATTTTCATGGAGATTTTATAACTCCAAAACAGCAAACGACTATTTTTGTAAGCGCAACAGATGATTTTGCTGTTGAAAAAGTGGCTTGGGCACAAGGAGAACAATCAATAGAGTATTTTAATACGTTTGGCAATTCTTTACCTAATTTTGGGAAATTTAATGCTAATGAAAATGGAAAGTATACTCTATACGCAAGAGATAAAGCAGGAAATGCCAATATTAAAATTTTTGAAATCAATAATATTGATAAAACCGCACCAGATATCTCCATACTATTATTGACAGAAGAATTAAGTTCAGTGGTAGAATTGCGAATAGATTTTGGAGACAGTGTAACAAAAGAATATCGAGTTGGAAATCGTGAAGATTGGCTAGAATACAATGGAAATATTAGAATAAGTTCTTATGATGTCTTGGATGTATTAAATGAGGATGGAAGTCTTACGGTTTATGCAAAAGGTGTAGATGCAGCCGGAAATAGTCAAGAAGTAAGCGAAGTAATTTATCTTTTGGATACCAATATTCCGTTAGAGCCAGAAATAAAACCAGGAAACAGTTATCCTATTTTAACAGATAAAGGAATGATAGATGATTTTAAAGTATCAATTCTTTATGATAAAACAACAGAAGATTTAACAAATTATTATAAAATTAACGACGGAGACTGGTTACTTTATACAGGTCCATTTCAACTGGAAGGTGGTAAAGTAAATGCCAAAAGTGTGAAACCAAGTGGTGTAGAAGTAGAAAGTGAAATTTCTTATAGCGCCAAACTAGACAAAATAGACGCACCAGCTTATGACGCCAACATGGCTACTATTGCATCCATTTCTCCAAAAAACAGTAAAAAGTTTTTAGTGGATGATATATTAACAGGTAGAAGAGTACGTTTTTATCTAGATGGAGTTCCATCTAGTGATGCATTCATTCGAGTATATGATAAAGAAAACAATGAAATTGAAAGAATATCTTTATTTTCAATAGTAACTGTATTAACAATTCCAGAAAATGCTGATTTAGTAGAAATATATTCAGGAAGCAAATCTTTGGCTATAAAAGAAATTAGTTTAGCAAATGAAGATCTTTTAATAAAAAAAGAAACTCCAATTATATCAGTAAATGAAAACAATTGGGCTTCTGAGAAAGTTGTCAATATTCTATATCCAACAAATACTTATTTAAATCAATACAGTACTGATTATGGTAAAACATGGCAAGAATATACATCTCCTTTTGTAGTTGAAAACATAACAACCGTAATAGCTAGAGTTTTAAAAGAAGATAAAGTAATGACTTCAAGTACTCTTTCTATACAAAAAATAGATGTAGAGAATCCAGATATTTCCTTAAATATTCCATCTAAAATTCAGATAGGATACTCTATTGATTTACCTACTTCTTATAAGATTGGAATTAGCGGAGGACAAGCTAGCTGTGAAGCAAATGGAAAAAGAATTACAAATACCAATGAATTAAGCAATGGCAACCACGAAATTATTTGTACAGTTAAAAACAATGTGGGCAAAGAAAAAACAGTAACAAAAAATATTGAAGTTAAAGATATTAGTCGTTATTCTGGAGAAAGTCTTTTAGATATTTTAGAAAATCCAGATTTAGTTACAGGAAGATTAATTTTAGAAGCAAATGGAGAAGAATATCCAGTGCATATGTATACCTATGATGAAGATCAAGAGTGGACTACCAACCAAATCTTTGGAGATGCTAAGGATGTAGGAACCGCAACAACATATGCCCAAAATATGGTAGTAGTAAAAGTAAACGGAAATGTAACTATTGGAAGCGGAGTAACTATTAGGCCATACGCTAACGCTTATGGAGGACCAAAGGGATTCACTTTGTACGTAACAGGAAAATTAGAGAATAATGGAACCATTGATAATTCACACGGAGCAAAAGCAATTGGTCAAAATGTCTATTTATGGAAAAATGAAGACGGTACTTATGAATATATACCTACTAGTGGAGCATCCGGTGCACCGGGTGTAAGTAAATCAAGTGGTCGTTCTGGAAGCTCAGGTACTGGTCGAAGTACAGGAGGAGGCGGTTCTGGGTCCAGTGCTTCTTCACCTGTATCAGGCTCAGGTTCAGCTGGAACTTCTTACTCTGGTGGAGGCGGAGGAGGCGGTACTCACTATAATTCAGCAGGCTCAGCCCAAGGAAATGGAGGAACTGGCGGAAATGGTGCCACAGGAAATGGTGGCGGAGGCGGAGGCTCTGGAAATCCAGGTGGTTCTGGTTTAGTAAACGGAACAAATGGAACTGGAGGCTTATTAACCATCTATGCTAATGAATATCAAAATAAAGGAGTAATATCAGCGAATGGCTGTACAACATCATCTCATTCTTATAGTGGAGGATCTTCTGGAGGAGGAAGCATCAATATTTTTACTAATCAATCTACTGGAATTAATCAATTGGGTATTATTACTAATAATAAATATTCTGAAATATTAGGTTCAACATCTGTAAATGGTGGTGCAGCTAATGGTTCAAATTATAAAGGAGGTTCTGGTGGAAACGGAACCATAAATATTGGTGAAATACGAAAAGGACAATACTATGATTTAAAAGAAGTAATTGATCAAGATATTGAAGCTTATATTGACTCAGTAACAATAAAAGGAGAAAGTATCTTATCTATTTTAAAAGAAAATGATTTAAAGAATGGATACTATTTTTTCGTGGCTAATAATGTCAACTATCCAGTTCATCTATATACTTATGATGGTGATCAAGAGTGGACAACCAATCAAGTATTTGGAGATGCCAAAGATGTGGGAACCGCATCAACGTATGCTCAAAATATGGTGATTGTAAAAGTAAATGGAAATTTAACAATTGGACAAGGAACCCAAGTAGTTCCATATTATAATGCATATGGGGGGCCCAAAGGCTTTACCTTGTACGTAACAGGAAAATTAGAGAATAATGGAATCATTGATAATTCACACGGCGCAAAGGCCGTTGGACAAGATGTCTATTTATGGAAAAATCCGGATGGAACGTACGAATATGTTCCCGCAAGTGGAGCATCAGGAGCATCGGGTGTAAAATTTTCAAATGGTCGTACTGGAGGAGCAGGAACTAGTCGTCGTACTGGAGGTGGCGGTTCTGGTAAAAGTAATAGTCGAAACACTGCATCTGGTTCAGGGTCAGCTGGAACTTCTTACTCTGGCGGAGGCGGAGGAGGCGGTACTCAATATAATTCAGCAGGCTCAGCCCAAGGAAATGGAGGAACTGGCGGAAATGGTGGCACAGGAAATGGTGGCGGAGGAGGCGGTACTGGAAATCCAGGCGGCTCCGGCTTAGCAAAGGGATCAAATGGAACTGGAGGCTTATTAACCATCTATGCTAATGAATACCAAAATAATGGAAGAATCTCAGCGAATGGAGTTAGAGCAAGTTACGCAAATCATAGTGGGGGTTCTTCTGGAGGTGGAAGTATCAATATTTTTTATGTATCGATTCTTTCTACTGGAACAGCAACTGCCAATGGTGGAACATCTAATGGTGGTAATGGAACCGGAGGAGCAGGAGGAAGAGGAACCATTACTTATACGCAATTACAAGAAATAAGTATTACCAGTCAATACTCTTATCCAGAATACACAGGTACAAATTTAGAAAATGGTTATCATGTAGTTACCATATCTCCATGGGATAAAATCAATAAAATACTCTATTCATTAGATGAAGAAATCACATGGGAAGAATACAAAGAAGAATTAAAAGTAGCTTCTGGTACTTCTATAAAAGTAAAAGGTATAAGAAATGATAATACAGAAACAGAGATATTAACGTATGAAACGAGCGCAATAACTGATGAAATGGGCAAAGAGTCTTTTGATCAAAATCAGGAAACTTACTCAACAATTCCTGCTGATTCTAAAAAAAGCTTTGTGATCAACAATCATTTCATTGGAAAAACCATTAGATTTTATTTTGGAAATTCGCCAGCAAGTAACGCAAATATTAAAATTTACAACAAATTAAATACAGAATTGCTATCTGTAGATGCAAAAGACAAAGTAACTTTAGTAACTTTACCAGAAGATTCGTATAGAATTGAATTACATGCAGGGGCAAGTGAACTACAAGTTAATGAAATTAATCTTAGAGCCGAAACCGTCTATGAGAACAAAACTCCGATAATAAGTGTACGAAGCGATCAAATGAACATTAGTAAAACGATAGAAATTGGCTTTTTTGAAAATTTTACTAATCAATACAGTTTAGATAATGGAGCAACATGGATGACTTATAGTGGACCTTTTGTTCTAACTTCTCCGTCAATCATTTTTGCAAGAAGTTTAGATGAATATGGAAATGTTATTGGAAGTAGTAGTTTTCATCTTACAAATTTCTCTAAAACCATGGATGAAACTACTGAACTTTCTGTTGGCCAATCGGTAACAGCGATTGATGGATCAAAATGGCATGTTATCCAAAATAGTGAAATGGGAAAATCTACCGTTACTTTGCTTTCTGATCGTTTTCTCGATGAAAAAGGCAATTACAGCACAGATAGGACTCAAATTCTTTTTGATGCAGACAACCAATCGGACTACTTAATTGAAAAAGAAGAAAATATTGCCTATTTTATTCACAATACTTATGCACCAAAAGTTAAAAGTATTTTGAAAGACACTATAGAAGTTTCACTACCATCAATTACAGATATCTTAGCGATTTTAAACTTAGAGAGTAATGAAGAGACTTTTGAAATTTCTTTAGAGCATTTAGAAACTGATTTTAATTGGCTCTTATCAGAAACCATTTGGACAAATAGCCAAAAAGATGGTAAAATTTGGGTTATCAATCAGGAAAAAATAAAACTAGCACAAGCAATAGAAGAAAATATCGGTGTTCGTCCAATAATAATAACATCAAAAAAGAATTTAATAGAAGAAGGTAAAGAAGAATGAAATTTAAAACGTTGAAATTTGAAAAAAATAAGCATAATTTATTTATAGGACTTGTGGGTTTAACAATTTTAATAGTTATTGCAATTATTATAGGTAGAAGTTTTGCTTTCACTCCAGAACTTTTAGGGAATCAAGTAGTAGATGGTTTGTCTTTTGAAAATGCTAACTTGGAGTGTAAAGATGGTATATCAACGTTTACTGCAGATGTCTATAATGAGAATGATGATGTCTATGCTTTAAAATATATAAATATAGAATTTGTGGATAGTCAAAATAAAACGACAACATTAATTGGCTATATAGGAGAAGTTCTTGAAAAAGAAGAACAGAAATTTATAAGAGCAAGCGTAGATACTGATTTAAGCGATTCAAAAAGAATCGTATATAGTATCCAAAAATAATACATAAAGAGAAAAGACAGTTGTTGACAAAAAAACGAGAATAATAGATAATAGTTATAGAAAATAGGTGAGAGTTTGATAAACAAAAAGACAATAATTTTTTCTATAATTGGAGTAATTTTATTTATTATAGCTGTTTTTACAGTTAGTTATGCGTATTTTTCTACAAATATAGAAGAATCAGGTAATAATAAAACGGTAGAAGGAAAAACCGCTAAATTAAGCACAAAATTTGAAGATGGAGAAGTTATTGAAATAGAGAATATGATTCCAGGAGATCATTTTAGCAAAACTTTTTCTGTAGAAAATAATGGAATGGATATGAGTTACAAAATTGTTGTAAATGAGCTCATAAATGAATTTGAAAGCTATGGAGATATAACTTATGTATTAAAAGAAAATGATGCGATTATTAAAGAAGGAACTTTTCCAAAAGAAATAGCCAATAATGAAATAAGTGATACAAGAACGATAAAAAATGGAGAAAGAAAAAACTATACCATCACAATAACGTACCAAAATACAGAAGAGGACCAAACTTCAGATATGGGCAAAACCATAAGTGGAAAATTGTTTGTAAAAGAATTATAAAAAGAATAAGAGGATATAGATAAAGTTCTATATCTTATTATTTTGAAAAGAGGAAGTA
Organism: uncultured Mycoplasmatota bacterium; assembly: GCA_947574215.1. Taxonomy (GTDB): domain Bacteria; phylum Bacillota_I; class Bacilli_A; order RF39; family UBA660; genus MGBC108787. The sequence goes on from CANPIX010000007.1 coordinate 31,975, forward strand.
AAATGAATATAGTAAAAGAATTAGCCGATCATTTAAATATAAAAGATAGTCAAGTGGAAGCCGTATTAAAGCTTTTAAGTGAAGATTGTACCATTCCATTTATTGCTAGATATAGAAAAGAAGCAACAGGAGCCTTAGACGAAGAACAAATTGCAACCATTGAAGAAAGATACAAATATTTATGCAATTTAGAAAAAAGAAAAGAAGATGTGATTCGTCTGATCGCTGAAAAAGACTTATTAACAGATGAATTGGAAAGAAATATTAGAGCTTGTGAAAAATTAATTGATGTGGAAGATTTGTATCGACCTTTTAAAGAAAAGAAAAAAACAAAAGCTACGGAAGCGATTAAGCTTGGACTTGAACCTTTGGCAAAAAAAATTATGGCTTTTCCTACAAATGGAAATATAGAAAATTTAGCGAGTGGTTTTAATATGAGTACAGATGAAGCCATAAAAAATGCTTCCTATATTATTAGTGAATGGATAAGTGATAATGCTTACTATCGCAAATGGACTCGTAATTTTATTTTCAACTCAGGAAATATCACGAGTAAAAAGAAGAAAAAGAGCGAAGATGAAAAAAAACTGTATGAAATGTATTATGAATTTCAAGATCGTATTAAATACTTAAAGCATTACAGAACTCTTGCCATGAATCGTGGAGAAAAAGAAGGCATTTTATCTATTGGTTTGGAATTTGATAATGAAAAGATTATCGATAATTATAAAGAAAAAATAATTAGAAATAAGAATTCTTTTGTTGTACCCATTGTAGAAGAAGCGATTCTAGATGCATTAAAACGTTTGATATTACCAAGTATCGAACGAGAAATAAGAACAATGTTAAGTGATAAAGCAAGTGAAGAAGCCATAATCACTTTTAAAGACAATTTAGAAAAATTATTAATGACTAAGCCTGTTAAAAACAAAACAGTCATTGGCTTTGATCCAGCTTTTCGTACAGGTTGTAAATTAGCGGTTTTAAATCCTTATGGTGAAGTGTTAGAAATTGCAACCATTTATCCACACGAACCACACAATAAAAAAGTGGAAGCTACGAAAATATTAAGAGATTTAATTACTAAATACAATGCAGATATTATTGCGATTGGTAATGGAACTGCTTCTCGTGAAAGTGAATTCTTTGTTGCAGAAGCCATACAAGGACTTGATGTAAAATACAACATAGTAAGTGAAGCTGGAGCGAGTGTTTATTCAGCAAGTAAGTTAGCAATTAGTGAGTTTCCAGATTTAACAGTAGAAAAAAGAAGTGCAATTTCAATCGGAAGAAGAGTTCAAGATCCACTTTCCGAACTGGTAAAAATAGATCCAAAAAGTATTGGAGTAGGAGAATACCAACATGATGTAAATCAAAGTAATTTATCAGACGCTTTAGATTTCACTGTTTCAAAAATTGTTAATGAAGTAGGAGTGAATATCAATACCGCTAGTGACAGTATTTTAAAATATATTTCTGGTTTAAATAAAAAGTGTATTAATGGGATTCAAAAATTTAAAAAGATGCATAGTTTTAAAAACAGAGAAGAAATAAAAACCATTTCTGGAATTAGTGAAAAAGTGTATGAACAATGTATTGGTTTTTTAAGGATTCCAGACGGTGAAAATCTTTTTGATAAAACCAAAATCCATCCCGAAAGCTATCAAATTGCCGAAGCCATTTTAAAACACTTAAACTTGGATTTGAATAATAAAGATGAAAAATTTCTTTCTACTTTGGAAAAAGTAAATATAGAAAATTTAAGTAAAGAACTTGATACCGATCCATATACAATAGAAGATATCGTAAAAGAACTTATTACACCAGGGCTTGATCCAAGAGATTCTCTAGAAGATGTTTTATTAAAAAGTGACGTTTTAACGATCGAAGATTTAAGTATAGGCATGGAATTAACAGGTACTGTTCGTAATGTCGTGTCTTTTGGAGCGTTTGTAGATATTGGTCTTCATAACGATGGACTTATTCACATTTCCAAACTTAGTAAAGATTACGTAAGTAATCCTTTAGATGTGATACATGTGGGAGATATCATAACTTGTCATGTGGATAAAATAGACAAAGAAAAAGAAAAAGTGAATCTAACTCTTATCTAAAGAGTTTACAAAATAAAGAAAAATTATAAACATATAAAAAATAATAAAACAGATTTTGTGGTATAATAAGAAATAGGTGGAATTATGAAAAAGAAGTATTCGACAGTGATTCTCTATCTATTTCTTTTTATATATTTAGAGCTTCTAAATAAAGTTTTAATGTTTAATAAGTTGCCAAATAAAGAATTTTTAATAGTTGCATTCTTTAGTATTAGTCTTTCTTTTTTCTTAAGCAGTATTACGCATTTTTTTAAAGAGAAGACCAATAAAAAAATTGCTATAGGACTTGTAGTATTTTTCATTGCGTTTTATTTGTATAATTTCTTATATTTTTCCTTGTTTTCCCTACCTTTTTCCATAAGTGATATAGAACTAGTCAACAACGCAATCAGTTTTTATGAAATAGGTCTTCATTTAATTCAAACCGATATTATATATATTCTTCTTTTTTTACTCCCTTTTTTTGTTTTTATTTTGTATAAAAATAATTTTGATTTTTCTAAGAACACGAATCGAAAAAAGGGAGTAAAGTTCTTATTATCTATAACAATTTTTTTAGGAACTTTAGGGACTTTAAATTTAAATAAAACCGATTTATACTCTCCTTATAATTTGTATTACAACTTAAACTCTATGACAGCCTCTACAGAAGTATTAGGAGTTTTTACAAGTCAAAGGTTAAGTATTAAACGCTTCTTTTTTGGATTTCAAGAGAAGTTAGTTATGGAAAATAGAGAAGAGAGCAATAGTGAAATTTCCTACAACAAATTAGACATCAATTTTGATGAATTAATTGAAAAAGAGAAAGATGAAACGTTAAAAAGTGTTTATGAATATTTAAATACAAAAAAAGCTACCAATAAAAACGAATACACTGGATTGTATAAAGGAAAAAATTTAATTTTTCTATTAGCAGAAGGTTTTAATTCTATTGCTGTTGAAGAATATAGAACACCTACATTGTATAAGCTAATAAACGAGGGTTTTCAATTTACAAATTATTATTCCCCAGAATTTTTAAGTACAACAGGAGGAGAATTTCAAGCAATGACTGGTTTAATACCAACACAGGAAATTCTTAAAATATGGCGTAATGATACTCCTAAATTCTCCTACGCCATCGGGAATGTTTTTAATAAACTTGAATACAACACGTATAGTTTTCATAACTGGCTATATACATATTACAGTCGAAACAAAACGATGCCTACATTAGGATTTCATAATTATTTGGCTTGTAAAAATGGTATGGAAAAAAGAATCGATTGTTCTTGGTTACCTAGTGACGTCGATATGATCAATACAACTTTTGATGATTACGCTAAAAATAGTCCTTTTGCAACCTATTATATTACGGTAAGTGGACATGCTCCTTATAATTTTATGGGTGGAAATCGTATGGCAGTTAAAAATAAAGATGTTGTAAAGGATCTACCTTATAGTACTTCAGTAAAAGCTTATCTTTCGAGTCAAATGGAATTGGAATACGCCTTAAATACATTGTTAAGAAAACTAGAAAGTGCAGGAATATTAGAGGATACCGTTATTGTATTAACAGGAGACCATTATCCTTACACTTTAACAGAAGAAGAAATTAATGAAGTATCTACTTATGACCGAGAAGAATTAGTAGAAGTCCATCACAGTAATTTGATTATATGGAATACGAACAATGAACACAAAGTTGTAGATAAAGTGGCAAGCCAAATCGATGTTTTGCCAACGATTTTAAACTTGTTTGGAGTAGAATACGATTCTAGACTATTTATTGGAAATGATATTTTTAGCGATGAAGAAGGACTAGCAATTTTTGCCAGTCGAAGTTGGAAAAGTGACAAAGGAATCTACTACTCGGATAAAGGATTCGTAGGAGAAGCAAGCGATGCTTATGTAACCGCGATCAACAGCCGTGTAGCGAATAGTTTTACGATAAGCAAATTACTAGTAGAAAAGAATGTCTATGAAAAAATAGAAACGAGAATAGGAGAATAAATATGTGTGGAATTGTGGGATTTGTAAGTCAAGAAAAAAAGAAAAAAGAAATTATAAAAAAAATGGCAGATCGCATTAAACATCGTGGACCAGATGGTGAAGGATATTATATCGATGAAGATGTAGCTTTAGGACATAGAAGACTATCCATTATTGACTTATCAACAGGAGATCAACCGATCTACAATGAAGATGAACAAATGGTAATCGTATTTAATGGTGAGATTTACAATTATGTAGAACTTCGTGATGAATTAAAAAAGAAAAAACATGAATTTAAAACCAGTAGTGATACAGAAATACTTATTCACGGCTATGAAGAATGGGGAAGTGACTTACCCAAGAAATTAAGAGGAATGTTTGCATTTGCCATTTGGGATAAATGTGCAAAAACTTTGTTTTGTGCGCGAGATCCTTTTGGAATAAAACCTTTTTATTATTATCATAAGGAAGATGTGTTTTTATTTTGTTCTGAAATTAAGTCTTTTCTAGAATATCCCAAATTTCAAAAAAAATTAAATAAAGAAATTCTTGGACCTTATTTATCTTTCAGTTTTACGCCCACTACAGAGACCTTTTTTAAAGATGTTTATCGATTGAATCCAGGATGCTCATTAATTTGTAAAGATGGAAAAGTAGAAATAAAACCATTTTACGAAGTAAAGTTTTTTCCAAAAAAACATGAGTATGATCAAGTAGTTGAAGAAATTAGTAAAACTATGAAATCTTCAGTCGATTATCATATGCTAAGTGATGTAGAAGTTGGTTCTTTCCTATCCAGTGGTATTGATTCTTCTTATATTGTTAGTCTTGCAAAACCTGATAAAACCTATACGGTAGGCTATGATAATCCAAAATACGATGAGACTTTATACGCCAAAGATTTGGCAGAAAAATTAAAAATAAAAAATAAGAGTAAAAAAATTACCAAAGAAGAATATATACAAATAGTACCTAAAATATTGTATCACATGGACGAACCATCCAGTGATCCAGCTAGTGTTATGCTTTATTTTGTTTCTGAACTCGCTAGTAAAGAGGTAAAAGTAGTTTTATCCGGAGAAGGAGCGGATGAATTTTTTGGTGGCTACAACAATTACCGAGAGGAAGTAGACTTAAAATGGTACAACAAAATTCCTTATCCACTTAGAAAAATTGCTGCGGTTTTTTTTAATATTCTTCCCGAATTTCCAGGTAGAAACTTTATTGTAAGACGAGGAACAAAACTAGAAAACGATTATATCGGAGTTAATAAAGTATTTAGTGAAAGAGAGCGTAAAAAAGTTTTGAACTGTGAAGATCCTATTCAAAATAAAAATCTAACCAAACCCATTTTTGACACAGTAAAAGATCTAGACAATATTACAAAAAAGCAAGCTATAGATATACATTTTTGGTTAATCAAAGATATTTTACAAAAAGCTGATCGAATGACTATGGCAAACTCTATTGAAGGAAGAGTACCTTTTATTGATAAAGAAGTGTTTAAAGTAGCTAGCTCACTAACCGAAAAAGAAAAAGTAACCAAAGAAAACACCAAAGTGGCTTTGCGTAAGGCAGCTAAAAAAGATATTCCAAATGAATCTTACAAAAAGAAAAAATTAGGATTTCCAGTTCCACTTCGTGAATGGCTTCGTGAAGAAGATTTGTATACAGAGGTAAAAAATACATTTCAAAAATCTTATGTAGGGGAATTTTTTAACCAAAAGTATATTTTAAAATTATTAGAAGAACATAAGAAAAACAAAAAGGATACTTATAAAAAAGTATGGACTATTTATTGCTTTTTAAAATGGTATGAAATATTTTTTCTAGAAAAGGAGTGTAGTATATAATGAAGATAAAAAAAGAACATTTCATTTTTATTCCCATTGTTTTTGTTTTATTGGGGATGATTCTAGTAGCAACGGAAAAAATTTTGGTAATTGATAACTGGGTATATGGATTAATTCCTCACAATAATTTTTTAACCCCAATAATGAAATTTATAACGAATTTTGGAAGTGTGTTTTATATTGTTGCAGGTTGCGTTTTACTCTTGATTTTTTATAAACAAAAAAAAGAACTGTTTCATCTTTATGGTGTAATTATTCTATCAACGATTATTAATAATATTATTAAGATTTTATTTCATAGACCGCGTCCACAATTAATGACGATAATGGGGCTTGCAAATGAAAATACGTTTAGTTTTCCAAGTGGACACGCTATGGCGTCAATGACTTTTTATGGTTTTCTAATTTATAGTATTTATAAAAAAGATATCGATTTAACTTTAAAAAAAATATTAATTGCTTCCTTGTCTTTTTTAATCTTTATGATCGGGTTTAGTCGAATCTATTTATGTGTACATTATTTTAGCGATGTTTTAATTGGCTTTATGTGTTCTATTATAATTCTTTATTATTACATCCAGTTCATGAAAACGATAGAAACTAAAGAAGAGAAAAAATGATAACGATATTTTTAATTTAAATAATAAATAGCAATAGTTAAATAAGTGGCGAATAATATCCAAGACAAATAAGGGATATTTAAATAGGCACTTATTTTTTTTCGGTATAAAAACAAATAGATTAAAAAGAAAACAAGAATATCTAGTAAGCCAATCCAAAGAATTGCAAGAAATCTAGCTTTCCATAAAAAGAAAAAGAAACTCCAAAAACAATTTACAAATAATTGAAGATAATAAACAGTATCAATAAAACTATATTCTATATAATCTTTTTTGTACAAATAATAAGAGATTCCCATAAAAAGATAAATGATCGTCCAAACAATTGGAAATAAGATTTTAGGAGGAGCCAATAAGGGTTTAATTAAAGTAGAGTAATCAATAGAGTCTTTTATTACAAAAGCAACTATTCCTCCTAAAATTAATGGTAAAAATAAATGAAATAATGAAATTAGTGTTTTTTTCATAAAGTATCCTTTCTATAACTATTGTATTGCTTTAATAAAGGAATATACTTTATAATAATTACAAAAGGAGCCATAAAATGAAACTAGAAGATTTAACAAAAGATTATGATCGTCTACAACTTAAGTATGGAGCAAAAGAATTAAATTCTATTTACAGTGGGGGATGTACCAATAAACCAGATTTTTGTTTTGTTTTTATGAATCCAACAGGTAAAAATCCTTCCTCTTCTAAAAGTTGGACAGGATTAAGAGCCCCTTGGTTAGGAACAAAAAATATTTGGGATCTGTTTTACAATTTGAATTTGCTTAGCGATAGCGTTTACCAAAAAATTAAAAAGAAAAAAGGAAAAGATTGGACCGAAGAATTTTCTCGTGATGTTTATTCTGATGTAGAAAAACATAGGATTTTTGTAACAAATTTAGGAAAGTGTACACAAATAGATGCAAGGCCTCTTCACGATAAAGTATATAAAGAATATTTAGAATTATTAAGAAAAGAAATTGAAATTGTTAATCCTAAAATTATTGTTTTATTTGGAAACCAAGTGAGTTCAATTGTTTTGAATGAAAAGATTTCGGTTTCTTTGTGTCGTAAAAAAGAATTTAAAAGGACGATAAATGGGAAAGATTATATTTTTTATTCTGTATTTTATCCTGTAGGCAATGGAAGATATAACCTTGATAAATCTATTGACGATATAAAATGGATAATAGAAAAAAAATTGAACAATTAGTTGCATTAAGAAAGAAAAGAAAATTGAGAACTATATACTTTTTAATGAACAGTGGCTTTTTTTGCTTCTGTGTTTGTCATAAATAAAAAAAACAAAGATGCTATGTACCATATTATTTAATGATGACTGAAGAAGAACCGGTTTGAAACCTAAGTTATTGTGATAATAATTTTTCTATTCAAATAGCTTTTGTTAACAGTCATATAAAGCATGGAAAGTATGCACCTGACCTTATTCGATGTATTGTATCTAATGGAATCAGACGAACAAAAAAACATTTTTTTAGAAAAGAGGAAATAAAGGGATTCAATGGATTGAGTTTGAAAATGGTAGAAAAATAAAATGCTTTTAAAAAAAACTTTTATTAGATGAACATTCGATTTATTTTAAGGATGACTTTTCAAAAGAAAAAGGAATTAGTGAAAAAAATAAAAAAGAGTTGTTTGAGTATTTTAAAGAATTAAAGAAAAAATATGGATTTAATTTTTACAATACTCTCATTTTTGTAACGGGAATTTTTAGAGAACTTATATACGAAAGAAAACAAGAATTAGTAAAAGAATTTAATGAACAATTAGACTTACATTTTAATATTATTAGTCATGGAATAGAAAATTATTATTTAGGAAAAGCAACAGAACATAATTACAATAATAAAAAAGTGATGATTATTAATATGGGTGGAAAAACAACAGAATTAATTACTTTTATTGGCGGAAAAATTATAGACCGTAAAAACTTAATTGTAGGTGTTGCGGATTTAATGAACGCTTTTCCAGAAGTTAATGAAAGTTTAAGTAAATGTACAATAGAAGCAATGAACCAATTTGTTAAAGAAAAATTAGTAGATATTTCTTTTGATCAAGATTATGATTGTGCTATTTTTACTGGTGGAGAAGAGCGATTCGAAATTTTAACGGATTTTGAATTAGAAGAAAATAATTTATTTGATGATGGAATTCATAAATATAAAGTATCTTATGAAAATTATGTAAAGGGAACAGAAAAAGTATTTTTTGATTCGAAATATACCTTAGAAAATCTTTACAAATTAATGCCTGGCAATCCGAAGTGGATGGATGGAGCAAGACCAGGAGCCATTATACCATTAGCTATATTTGATTTAGCAAATATAAAGACAATTATTCCCTCCGATGTCAACTTGATTCATGGAGTTATAAACGATTCAAAATAAAAAGAAGCGCTACGCTTCCTTTAAAGTCCCAATTTGTATTCTTGGGTCCTTTTTTTTGTTTAGAATGGCTTCGTACTCTTCTTTTATTTTTTTCACATCCTGACCAAGTTCTTTATTTGTTAATTTATAGAATGGAATAATTCTATAATCAGCATAATGCCCATTGTGATAAGTATATAGTAAGTCACCTTTTACATTGTCAATTGTAATCGTACTTTCATTATTTTTTACAGTTTTATGAATATCCAATGAAGCCATTAATCCAATTCTTTTCATTAAACCATCTTGCCCAGATATAAAATTTCCTAAGGAATAAATTACAACTGTATCATTAATATATTCAATAGGTTCTATTACATGAGGGTGCGATCCAATAATGACATCGACTCCTAAATCCGCTAAAAATTTAGCTTGATCTTGTTGTTCTTTAGTTGGAGAATGTGTGTATTCAACACCCCAGTGCATAGCAACTAGCACAATATCTACTTTCTCTCTTACCGCTTCAACATCTTTTTTTACTTCTTCTTTGTCAAATAGGTTGACTAAATATTCTTTTCCTTTTGGCACCGGTAATCCGTTTGTTCCATAGGTATAAGCAAGAAAAGCATAAGTAATTCCATTTTTTTCTCCTATAGGACTTCTTGCACGATCTTCGAAAGAATCGTAACTACCAGCAGTCATTACGTTTTCTTTATTTCTCCAATATTCTACTGAATTTCTAATGGCTTTCTCCCCACGATCCATAGTATGATTATTGGCAAGACTTACTAAGTTGAATCCTGCTTTTAAAAAACTATCTCCTACTTCTTGTGGAGAGTTGAATCTAGGATATGTAGAAAGTCCAAGCTCTGTTCCACCTAAAATGGTTTCTTGATTGTAGTACGCCAAATCATAATTTTTTAGAATCGGTGCAATATCTCTAAGTTGTTTATCAAAATTATACGTTCCGTCTTTTTGTAAACCATCTTTATAAGCACCAGAATGGTATAAAGCATCTCCAACCATTACTAAAGATAAATCATATTCTTGCTTTTCATTTTCCTGTGGCTTTACTTCTGGTATTGGTTCTCTGTTTTCAACTGAAGAATCGGGATTGACAAGTAGTTTACTTTCAATTAGATACAAAGATACACTTCCTATTACCAGTAAAGATAAAAGGAATATCCAAATTTTTTTAATTTTATTTTGTTTCAAAGATTACAACTCCGCTTCTATTTCTATCATTTTATCACAAATTAAAAAGAAATAGGAAAAAAATAACATACAATTCGTTTGCAATAAAATACATATGCATTGTATTGCATATGTATTTTATTTAGAAATAATTTGGACTATTTTTCCTACCAATAAAACGATAGCATCACTTTGTTTTGTCGCAATTGTTTTGAAATAAGCTTTTCCTCCAACGGTCAGTGCAGAAATAAAAGAAGTGACAAGTATAGTAGCTAATAAGGGATTCATTTGAAAAGATACTGTTAAGTAAAGCGTTAAAGTTGCTCCTAAACTTCCACTGACAATCCCACAAATATCTCCTACAATATCATTACAAACGCTAGATACTTTTGTACTATTTTTAATTAAACGTATGCAAGCACTTGCTTCTTTTATTTTTTTAGAATTTCTAGCATGAAAGGGAGCTTCTTCAGCAGTTAATGTGGCCACTCCTATCATATCAAATAGAATTCCAATTCCGATTACAGTTAGCAAAATGATTAATAATAAAATAACGTTGAAATCTGAGACATAAGTGGATAATCCGCTAAAAACAGCGGAAAGTAAAAATGAAATCATAAAGACTTGTAAAATCCATTTACTTTTCATAATAAAAACTTCTTTCTATAAAAAAAAGTTCCTAAGAACTTTTTGTAACTAATTTAAAAGTGGTATCTCACAAATTAATTTTACGGCTTAGGTCGAGTTGAATTTCTCTATTTTCTCTCCTTTGGTTACCCTCCGGCGATTTCCCCTTTATTGAAAATAATTAAATGTCACCATTTTAATGACTCGATTGCCACTTAGTCCGTACCTTAATCCTTGTGATGTTGACACTCTAGAGGTTTTCCCTAACGCATAGAAGTAATACTTATTCGCTTTTGCAGTAGAGTTTTCAAATCATAAAATCGATTATCCCACAATACCACGCACGACATGTGCTTTTCAAAAAAAATGCTTCAATAAAAGGAGATTGGTTATATGCCATTATAACTTTCCTTAAATTTAAAATTATATACCCACCCTTATCTGGGCGAAAAAAGCAGAATATATAAAGTGCGTTTCACACAATTGATAGATTTTTAGCCCTATCTTCATATTACGGATGCGACTAGAATAATGCACCACATGTTTAAATTATAGCATATTTACATAAAATTGTCAAATTCAGTGAAATAAAATTTGACTTAATAAAGTATATTCAAATACTTTATTTATAAAACTTCAAAACTATTTTGCAAGAACTTCACAAATCAAATTGCTTATTTCAGTAGGATTTTCTAATGATAAGCCTTCAATTAAACGAGCTTGTGCGTATAAAATTTTTGTATATTTCTCTAACTCTTCCAAATCATTTTTAGAAAATAAGTCTTGTAATTTTTTAATGATTTTATGATTTTCATTGATTTCTAGAATTACTTCAGCTTTTACTTTTTCATTTGTTGGCATTGCGTTCATAACTTTTTCCATTTCTACAGAAATATTTCCTTTACTTGTTAGACAAACAGGATGGTTTTTAAGTCGGTGAGTGAATTGGATTCCTGAAACATTTTCCTTTACAAATTCTTGCATTTTATCAAATAATTTTTTGTTCTCCTCATTTGATTTTTTTAAAGCTTCTTTTTCTTCTTCTGAATCCAAATTTGTGTTTTCATCACTAACATTCAAAAATTTCTTTTTGTCATACTCTTGCATAACTTTTAAAACAAATTCGTCCATATAATCGGTAAGATATAAAATTTCGTACCCTTTTTCTTTAACGGTTTCTACTTGTGGAAGATTGTCTATTTTATCAATAGTTTCTCCACAAGCGTAATAAATGGTATCTTGTTTTTCCATACAGTTGGCTATGTATTCTTTTAAAGTAATCATTTTTTTCTCTTTTGAAGATGTATAGAGCAATAGATCTTGTAAATCTTCTTTTTTCATTCCGTAAGAATTGTAAATACCATATTTTAATTGCGTACCAAAATCTTTAAAAAATTTTTCATATTGTTCTCGCTCTTCTTTTAACATGGTTTCTAATTCTTTTTTTATTTTATTTTCAATTCCTTTAGCGATTAATTCGATTTGGTGGTTTTCTTGTAAAGTTTCACGAGAAATATTTAAAGAAATATCTTCACTATCCACTAATCCTTTTACAAAACTGTAATAATCGGGTAATAAATCACTGCATTTTTCCATTATTAAAACGCCTTTAGAATAAAGTTGCAAACCTTTTTCGTATTCTTTAGTGTAATAATCATAAGGTGCATGAGAAGGAATGAATAATAGACTTGTAAAACTGCATTTTCCTTCCACAACACTTCTAAAAGTTCTCAAAGGCTTTTCATAATCATAAAATTTGTCCGCATAAAAGTCTTGGTATTCTTCCTCTTTAACTTTTTGTTTCTCTTTTTTCCAAATAGGAATACGACTATTTAACGTTTTATCTTCATACGTTTTTATTTCTTTATCTTCTTTGTCTTTTTCACATTTTTCTTCTTTCATCATAATAGGATAGGTAATATAATCAGAGTATTTTTTAATAAGTCTTTCGATTGTATAGTTTTCCAAAAATTCATCGTAATTTTCTTCCTCTGTATTGTCTTTTAAATACAAAACGATTTTAGTACCATTATCCTTTTTATCACTTTCCATAATAGAAAAACCATCAGTACCAGTAGATTCCCACTTATAGGATTTATCACTATCTATACTTTTACTCGTTACAACAACGTTTTTAGCTACCATAAAAGCAGAATAAAAACCAACACCAAATTGTCCAATAATTTGCATATCTTTACTAGTCTCATTGTTTTCTTTAAAAAGTTCAGATCCACTTCTAGCAATTGTTCCTAAGTTGTTTTCCAATTCTTCTTCTGTCATACCAATTCCATTATCGCAAATGGTTAAGGTCCTAGCTTTTTTATCTATCTCAATGCGTATTTCTAATTCTTCTTTTTTAATATTTAAGGCATCATTTGTTAAAGAATTGTAATAAATTTTATCAAGTGCATCGCTTGCATTAGAAATCAACTCTCGTAAAAAAATTTCTCGATTGGTATAAATTGAATTAATCATCATATCCAATAATTTTTTTGATTCAGCTTTGAATTGCTTTTTCTTCATAATTATCTCTTCTTTCTTATAAGTATAGTAACACCAGAAATAGCACTTGTCAACGGTGAGTGCTATCAATAAAAAATGGAAAAAATTGGAAATAAGAAAAAAGTATTGTATAATAGTTTTAGAAATTAGGTGAAGTATGAAAAGAAAACCTTTTATTAAAAGATTTCAAATTGAAGAACTGTTCGGAATTTATAATGTGGATATACCTTTTGATGATGATATAAATATATTTGTAGGGGAAAACGGATTAGGGAAGACAACGATTTTAAATTGTATTAATTATGTTTTGCAATGTGATTCTGATAATTTATATCATATTAACTTCAAAAGAATAATTGTTACATTTCAAGATAAAACAAAATTAAAAATAAATCATGATGAAATTTTAACTGATGCAATGTTTGATATAAATTCGAGGAGACATTTTATCTATAATAGCGATTTAGAATATGATAAATCATCCTTTGTCTCTCAAGTAAAAACTCTTTATAGACAATTAAAAATTAATGAAATGGATATGAATGTGCATGAAATGTCTTTAATCATAGCAAGGCAAATTCGACCATTTTCCGTAGGAAATCGACTTCAAATTGAAAAAATAATAACAGAACTGGAAAACAACTATGAAGACGATTGGGAAATGATTATTCAGAAAAAATTAAAAAACAATATTATTTACTTACCTACTTACAGGAGAATAGAAGAGGATTTTAACAAATGTATGAATAACGATATGAAATATCGTAATGATATTATGAAAAAAATTTCTAATCTTCAATTCGGTATGAACGATGTTGAGCAACTTATTAAAAATACTTGTGACGAATTAAGAAATAATACAAATGAAGGCTTTAAAGAAATGACAAGTAATTTGCTTAAAAATTATGTTTCTATGTTAAAAAATAAATCCAAAAAAGTAAAAGTCATTAGACACAAAATAGAAGAATCAAAATTGAGAATTATTTTTGAAAGATTAGCTGAGAAAATAGATGAAGATGTAAAAAAATCAATTATAGAATTTACGAATCAAAGTGAAAAAATAACTGATTTTGAGTACAGTTATTTAGTAATTATTATCAACAGTTTAATTGAAATTTACGAAAAAACAAAAGCTATGGATGAAAGTTTAGATAAATTTGTATGTGTTTGTAATAAATATTTAGAGAATAATACATTTAAGTACAATCCATTTAAAATTGAATGTACTCTTTTACAAGAATATGGAGGAGAGCCAATTGAATTTAAAAATCTTTCTTCTGGAGAAAAACAAATTGTGTCTCTATTCTCAAAGTTATATCTTTCCAAAGATGAAAAAAACATCATCTTATTTGATGAGCCTGAACTTTCTTTGTCTATAGTATGGCAATCAAGGCTTTTACCAGATATCATAGAATCCAATAAATGCGATTTTATGGTTGTTATTACTCATTCACCATTTATATTTGACAATGAATTTAAACAATATACAAAAGACATTAAAAATTATATTACACCTATTAAAGAAAAAATGCTAATTGAGTAATGAAAAATGATTTAATTGACGCAATGTCAAAATCTATAGGAAAAGACGTTGCCGTATTTCAAAAATTTGTACTTGAGTATAAAAAATATAATAATACTTTATTTTCTTTTGTAGAAGGAGAAGATTTTTGTTATTATAACCCTCGAATTAGACAAAGAGTAAATCCAGAAGATATAATATATTATAAATGTGATGGCAAAAGCAATGTCATAGGTGTATATAATTTAATAAAGAAGAAATTACAAATAAGAAACAATAATACAATGATGTTTTTTGTAGATAGAGATTATAATTTTGATAAAGTGCCAAAAGAAATTTACATTACTGATTACTATGCAATAGAAAATTTTTATCTAAACGAAAATACTGTGAAGAATATATTGGAAAATTTTATGGAAATGAATACCCATAGCAAAAACTATAAACAGAGCTTAAATTTCTATAAAAAAACATACGCTGAGTACAGTATTTTTGCAGTAAAATTAAATTCTTTTTACTATACAATAAGAAAGCATGAAAAGTTAAATGGACTTCCAAGAGCAAACTTTGGGATATTAAAATTTTCTAAATTTATAGAAAAAGATAGCTTAGATAATTTTCTAATGAAACAGATAAGTTATGAAAGATTATTAAAAATGTATACTATTTCTTATGATATTCCAATACAAAGTTTTCAAGAAAATGAGTTACTATTTAATGAAACAGATCATACCAACTTTAGAGGAAAATTTGAATTAGAATTTTTGCAGTGGATTTTAAATAAGATAAGAATTTCGATAAAAGAAGGCAACTTAGACTTTGATAAAGATAAGGTTTGTAAGTATGATTTTCATACTGATGCAATGAAAGTTTTAAGTACTTATGCCCATACGCCAAAATCTCTTTATGAATATATTGATCAGAATGGCTGTAAAAATATTGAAAAAATTATTTATACAGATGTTTCTTAAGATTTTATAGAAATACAATTTTTTGTTAAAAAAGTAGTTCATAGATCTACTTTTTCATGATTTTAAAACACTATAAAATCATTTTTTTAATTGTAGTGTTTTTAACACTTCTTCATCATAATAAGGAGATAAACTACCATTATTTCTAGACCCTATTAATTGGTAATATTGTTGCTTTCTTTTCTTTTTTTCTTCATTGCAAAGTTGTTTTCTTTCACTTTTAAAAGCTTCTAAAGATTCATATTCATCTAAATCTATAATTTTTTCAATTTTAGAAAAACTACTTCCTTTAAATAATTTATTACCACGAATTGAACCATCTAGATTTAATATTGCATAATAATCTCCATCATTAACACTAAAAGACTCAACAATCTTTTTATTAGTAACTGGATTAATATATGAATAACAATCATCATGCTCATAATCTGAACTAATACCGAATACTGCAATAAATCCATTATACTCAGTTAGATAATTAACATTCCCTAGTTTATAAGAAACTACTCCCCATTTTTTACGTGGAACGAAAAATTTGCCTTGTTTATAATCATATAATGCATTAAAATTTCCACTACCATTTTGAACTTGAAACAGATTTAAATCTTTAATTACAGTTATATTATGTATAGCTCCAAAATAATAACCATTCATATACCATCTATTAATTTCTATTAATCTTTTATCTACTAATCTTTCATGAATTACAATATAACTTTCATTATGCTCAGTTTTACCATCATTGTTAATAACTACAATTACATTTTGTCCATCTAAAAAATATCTATCTTCTGTTTTCATCATTTCAATATATCCTCTAAGAAGTCGCGCATCAATTTCATCTTCCGTCATGTGTGTTTTCATTCGTCTTACTACTCTTTTTGGTAATAGCATAATTAAAAACCTCCCTTGTGTTATATTATATCACAGTTCTTAATGAATTTCCCTTGTGTATAAAGATAAGACCTATTTTTACTACAATACCATAATACCACATTTTAAGCGGAAGGTAAACGGAAATTGAAAAGAAATTCATACCCGTTTTGCCCAGTGTTTATAAGGGTTTGTAGAAATTTCAAAAAAAATTATTTTTCCAACATTTTAAAAATTAAAAATTTAATGTTTTCCATCGTTACATTTTTCATAGTGGATTTATCATAAAGAGTAGGATTATTTTCATAATTAATCAATGCAAAATAACTATTAACATTACTTATAATTATTTGATGTGGTTCGTGTATAGATAGATTTGTGTTTTCAAAATGAATATATTTACCACCAATAAAATCAATATGTAGTTTTGAAATATCTTTAAGTTTTAGTATCTTATCTTTAATAGAAGAGGGAAACTCTAATTGTTCTATGGATACTTTCATGAGTTATACCTCCTTCCAAGCATGAAAAAAGTCCATAATATCAAGTATTATGAACTTTTTATATCTAACCGAACTATTTAGG
>CANPIX010000008.1 GCA_947574215.1 uncultured Mycoplasmatota bacterium
CTACATTTATTCCTTCTTGTTTTGTTGTATACGCTATATACGCATAACTCACTCCAACAACCATACTAATTAGAAATAATAAAGCAACTCCTAACCATATTTTTTTTTCGTTTCTTTTAATATTTTCCCATTTCATATTAATTTTCGCTTTCTAATTTCACATCATTTATGATGTATATATTTTTAATATTATACCATAACTTTTACATTTCTCCAATAATCTTTTTTATTCAAATTAATATATAAATTACTAAGTAAAATCATCTTATATTATATTGAAAACATATTGAATTTTTATTTTTTTATTATTGACTTTTAATAAAAAAAATTATATTATTAGAATAGAAAGTAGGTTGATTTACATTGGCAAAAATTAACGAAGCCATCAATATGAGTTTTCGAGTAGACAAAGATTTAAAAAAACAAGCAGATACTTTATTTAGAGATTTAGGTTTAAATACAAGCGTTGCTTTAAATATGTTTTTAGCACAATGCGTAAGAAACCAAGCACTTCCTTTTACACCAACTCGAACGGAAAAGAATAATAGCAAAGAGGAAACCGCTGAAGAATTAAAATACACAAAAGCTGATGGCTACTATGATTTCGAAAGCATACTATAAGTTTTATTTTTTATCAGTATTTAAATGTTGTTTATAACTTTATTTATAAAGGATTACAACATTTTTTATTTTAAAAAACTTGCTAAAAATACTCATTCATTGCAAAAAGAACTTAAGAATATAAATTGTTCTTAAATTGCTTATATCTAAGAATTAAAGGATTCTTCTAAACCCAACACACTTATCTTCATCGTACACAAATTCAATTAAATCCATTCCATGAAACGTTCCATCAAACATAACTTCGTCATGATAATCCAAAATAAGTCGATCGTATAAGTTATAGCCTTTGTTACAATACTTAGCAAGTAAAGATAATAAGGCAATATTGTGTGTTACAACCATAATATTGTTTTCTGGTCCTATTAAAGTATCTAGCAAAAAATCTTCCATACGTTTTTGAACATCTAGAATGGATTCCCCATGTTCTAACTTAAAATTAAAATCATGCTCTTGCATTCCTTTTAGATATCGAAATTCATTACTTCCTAAATTTCCTACAACTCGTTCATTCAATCGTTCATCCACAATTAAATCGATTCTTTTTTCTTCCGCAAAATATTTTCCTGTATTCATGGCCCCAAAATATTCAGAAGTATATACCACTTCGATTTCTTCTAAAACTTTCATTTTCGCAAGAGCAATAGCACTTTCTTCTCCTTTTTTGCTTAACATAGTTTGAATTCTTGCTCTTTTAAAGCTTGTTTTTTTAGGAAAAATAACATTAGTTTTGGAAACCAAATTGTTACTAACAAAATACAAATGTTTCATTTAGAAAATCCTTCCTAAAATGCCATATGAAAAAATCAACATAATAATACCTGCTAAAACTACCCCTAAAAGAGCAGCAAATAAAGATTTCTTTTTATCCATGTCAAGAAGTGCTGCAATTAAACAGCCCATCCAAGCTCCTGTTCCAGGTATTGGAATACCAACAAACAAAAACAAACCTAAATATTTTAAATTTTCTATTTTATCTTTTTTAGAATTAGCTTTAGCCTCACACCAACCCACGATTTTTCCTAAATGACGCCATTCACGCATTTTGCGAAAAATAGGATTGATCAGCCAAAGAATAAAAGGAATTGGAATTATATTACCAATAAAACAGATAAAAAAGCTTTGCCACATCGGAAGTTCTAATAAACTTGCAGCTATTAAACCTCCTCGTAGTTCTAAAATAGGAACCATAGAAAGAAGAAAAATAATAAAATATTTCCCAAATAGACTTCCTGCAACTCCGCCAAATAAACCAATCATAAAATTTGCCAATTTTTGTGTCATATGCATCACCTATTTAAAATTTAATATTTACCCTTCTCAATTATTACCATTTTATCACAAAATTCATCGATTTACTATCTGCATTTTTATAAATAACTGAAAACGAAAAAAATTACTTTTTAATTTAAGTAATTTTTTAGTCGTCTAGTGTTCTTTTTTTCTTCGAGAAACAACGTCAAAGATCTCTTCTTCAAATTCTTTGTATTCTAAATTTTCGGTTTCCAAAGTTTGCATCTTTTTTGAATATTGCATAACCAAATTTTTAGATTCTTCCAACTGATAATCCAATTCCGCTACTCTTCTTACAAGTTCATTATACTCTTTTAATAATTGGCTATAAGTAATATGTGCCTTTCCATTTTCCATTTTACAAGCTTCATTATTATACATCTCTACCATATTAAGCATTTCTTTATCCATACTCATTGCGTCATCCATATCTTCTAAAGAGAATATTTCATGTTCTTTAATTCTCTCAGAAAAATTTTGAGCAAATAATTTATACATATTAATTTTATTTTCTTTCTCTATATACCCTCTTACGGAAAATTGATAATCAGAAGAAACATCTAAAGCCACTCCTTTAATATGTTCCCCATATTTTTTTAAAGTTCTTATTTTATCTAACTTACTTTGAAGAGATAAGTATCTTTTACTAGATAAAGGTTTAACTAAATTTTCAATGAGTATACTATTTGAAAAAGTTAAAATTTGATTCATCAACATACCTTTTAAACTAGAAAATTGATATTCATCGTTTGGAAATACGATGTTTGACATAGGCATAAATTCATTTCCACTTCGAATCAATCCAAGCAAAAAGAGATTACCATTATTATCTTTTTTAGCAATAAAATAATTACAAGGGTAATTTTTATCTAAACCTAACTGAAAAGTTTTACTTTTATCATATTTACATACAAATTCTATATCATTGGGATCAAAATAATAAATAAGACTTTCAAAAGATTTTAATTTCAACTCTATATGATCCGAAAAAAGAGAAGGAAATGACATATACCCTTCTTGTACCTTACGATAAACAGAATAACTATTTTCTAAAAATTCTTTTAATAAATCATAAGCATCTTGACTTTTAAATAAGTCTGTAGCTCGTAAATAATCAAGTCTCACACCAAGTAAATGTGGAATAGACTTCTCAGTAAACGAGAAAGATAATTTATCCCCATTTGTAAGATAAACTTGATAATTATTATAATGAAAAACATTATTTTCATATCGACTAATCAAATTTTTAATTCTTTCAATCAAATTGTCATATTCTTCTTTTGTTTTAATACTCATAATAAAACTCCCCTTTTCTAAAGCATTCGTATTATACCCCCCCCCCGAAAGCTTTTGTCAAGTATTTATAATATTAGAAAAAGAACACATGATTTTGTGTTCTTTTAAAGTGTGAGTTTTGAGTTTATATGTTATTTAAATTGTATAGAGTTATCGTTATTTATATATTTTCTTTCTAAACGGTATACATCCCTTCCTTTCTATGACTAAATCATAACAAAGGAATATGACAAAATTGTGAAGTTTAAGTGAAACTTAGATTACTTTACAATTTCAAAGTAAAAAGTAGTTCCATGCCCTTTCTTACTTTTAACTCCATATTTAAATTTGTGCATTTCTAAAATGTTTCGTACAATTGATAAGCCTATTCCAGTCCCTACAACATTACGCGTATGATTTTTTTCATTCTTATAATATTTATCCCAAATATAAGGGATATCTGAAGTTTTAATGCCTTTACCTGTATCAATGATTTCCACTAAAAAATATTTTTCGTATTCCACGATTCGAATTCGTACCTTTTTATCTTTTCCAGTATAATTAATAGCATTATTCAATAAATTGTAAATTACTTGATTCATCTTATTTTTATCCGCTTTTACTATTGCTTTTTCTGGCAACTCCAACACAAACGTATACTTTTCCGTTTCTTTAATAATATCGTAACGATTTAAAACGCTGTTTATCTGTTCTACTAAATCATAAGTAGAAACATTTAATTTTTCACTATTGGCTTCTAATTTAGACAAATCAAGTAAATCGTTCACCAATATATTTAATCGATCCGTTTCTTCGATAATCACATTTAAATCCTTATTTCGCTTTTCCTTATTTTTATAAGAAATATCACGAACCATTTCGGCGTATGCTTTAATCATAGTAAGCGGCGTTTTTAAATCATGAGAAACATTCGATAATAAATCTCTTCGTAATTCATCAATACGTTTCATATCTTTACAAGTATTATTTAACGTTCTTGCAAGTTCATCAATTTCCAAAGTTCCGTTTTCTTTAAATACAACATCGTAATTTCCTTTCCCCATTTCACGTGCTTTTTTCGTCATGTTAATAATTGGTTTCGTTATTTTCTTCGATAAAAAATAAGCAAGGAAGCAAGCAAACACTAATACTAAAAACATAATATAAATTAATTGACCTTTTAAAACAATACTAGTAGAATCAATATCTTCTAAACTACTATAAACAAAAACATAGCCAGTATTTACATAAATGCTGTATAAGTAAGCTTTCGTTTTGTAAGTCGGATTCACAAGCTTAACACCACTTTTTTTGGTTTCTTTATTTTTTAAACTATTTTTAATCTTATTAATACTAGCAATATTTTTATCTAGTCCACAACCAACTTGCAATGTATTATAAGTTACAACCGTTCCAAAATTCGATTCATATTCTATACAAACTCCATTTTGATAAGCTAAAGAAGTTAAAGTATTGTCCAAATTTTCTAAGCTGGTACTATCAATCTGATTTACAATTGTATTCATTTTTTTAATTTGATAATGTTCATAACTAAACTGTAAAAATAGGCCTTGAAAAACCCATAAAAAAACGATAATACCAATACTAAACAAAATCAAATACAATAACGTCTTCATGTTCAGACTATTCTTTTTGGATTTTATAGTCTCTTTAATTTCTTGCCATCTATTCTTTGTATTCAAACTTATAGCCTACTTTCCGAATTGTAACAATAAAATTACGATATTTCCCTAAACTATTTCGTAATGTTTTTATATGAGTATCTACGGTTCTATCATCGCCATAAAAATCATAACCCCAAATATTCGTGAGTAAATTTTCACGAGATAAAGCAATATTTTTATTTTCAATCAAATAAAGCAACAAATCGTATTCTTTAGGTGTTAAACAAATTTCCTCTTTATCTAAGTATACTTCATGAGCATTGGAATCAATTTCTAAACCTTTAAACTTATAAAACGAATTATTGCTTTGGTTTCTTTTGGTTACAGCTTTAATACGAGCAACTAATTCTCTAGGGCTAAAAGGCTTTGTTACATAATCATCAACACCGATATCAAAACAAGTAAGCTTATCGTATTCTTCTGCACGAGCAGAAAGCATAATAAAAGGAACACTACTAAATTTTCTGATTTCTTTAACAGCACTATACCCATCCATTTTAGGCATCATAATATCCATAATTACGACATCAAAAGAATTGTTTTTCACTTTCTCAATAGCTTCATAACCATCGCTTGCTTCTTCATACAATAGTTTCTCTAATTTTAAATATTCTTTTATAACATCACGAATTAATTCTTCATCATCAACAATTAAGACTTTCAATTCATCACTTCCTTTGTATTATAGTATATCGAATTTGTGAAAGACGAGTGAAAAAAAGAGATTTTATTTATCTCTTCGTTCTAAAGTTAAACTAAAAGCCATAGTAAGTAAATCTTCCCCTTTAGTAATATCATCTTTGCTTTCGTCATAATGATCCCATTGTCTAAATAATACTCTTGGTCTTCTTCTAAAAACAATGCGTGGCGCATCGAGATCACTACCATAAGATTCTGAAATATAATCAATTGTTTTTTTTTGATAAATTTCATCTATAAATGTATTTACAAAAATTTCACCATTCGCTATTTTTTCTCTTAGAACATAAGCATTTAAATAAAATCTAACTAAATTCCTATCGTTAGGATCAAAAGTTCTAGAATACAACCTTTTAAATTCTTCATTTAAGTTCAAAAAAACAAATGACTGTGAGCTATTCAAAAATTTTTTTGTCTCTTCTTCATTTAATTTTATGGCTAAAGGATAAACTTGATTTTCTAAAGATTCACGATACTCATTTAAAGTAACCATTTTATTTAATAATTTAATTTCTTTTTTCTTCATCTTCTACCTCCTAAATTATTTATATTATAACACATAATTTTATTTATCTCTTAACACTGCAGTAAAGTCGTTAGTTATTTTTTCGATAATGGCATTAAAGACTTCCATAACTTCTTCTTCTTCCAAAGTTCTAGTATTGTCTTTAAATACAAGTTTGTAAGCAATTGATTTTTTCCCTTCACTAATTTCTGGGTATAAGTCAAATACTTCAACTGAATCTAGTATTCTTTTCCCTTCTTTTTTAATCGCATTTTTAATAGTTTCACTATCAATGGAATTATCCACAATAAAGGCAACGTCTTTATTTATTTCGGGATACTTATTGGCTTCTTTAAATTTAATTGGTTTCACGCTAGATTCATACAAATCTTTCATAGAAAATTCACAAACATAAATTTCTTCTTTTTTAAGGCTTGGATGAATTCTACCAATTGCACCAATTTTTTTACGATCCAAATAAATTCCGGCTGAAATACCAGGATGCAGACTATCTATTTCTTCTCTTACAAAAGTATAGCGATTTTTAAACCCTAAATAATCAAATAAATTTTCAACAATACCTTTTAATAAATAGAAATCCACCTTTATAGTATTTCTTTGCCATTCGTTTATTATATAATTCCCTTTCATTAATAGGGCAACTTTGGTAATTTCTTCAAAATCTTTATCATACGTTTTAGCAATTTCATAAAGGAGAATATCTTTAACATTTCTTTTCTTATTGTAATCATAAGTGTTTAATAAAGAAGGAAGAATACTCGTACGTAAAATACTTTTATCAACACTCATAGCGTTTGGTAACAATAAGTTTTCTCTTGTATCAAACTTAAAAAGTTTGGCCATTTCAGGACTTGTTAGTGTATAAGTTTTGCATTCGTTTAAACCTAAATTTCTTAAACGTTTGCTTATACTTTTACGTAAACCTACATCACCCACGTACTTTCCACAACGAGTTACTCCAGTTGGTAAAGTAGAAACTAAATTATGATAGCCATAAAGACGACCAATTTCTTCTGCAATATCATTTACATTGGCATCGATATCTAGTCTTCGACTTGGAATCGTTACGGTAAATAAATCTTGATCCAAAGTATAAGAAAATCCTAATCGGTCTAATTCTACGCCCATTTCTTTAGTATCTATCACAATACCAAGTATCCTATTAACATCTTCTGCTTTAAATGTAACTATTTTTGGAGTTTTATTTATAACGTCATGAGATAAAACTCCCCCGAGTACGGTAGCATCAGCGTATTTTTCTAGTAGATGACACGCTCTTTGGATTGCCATTTCAGTATATTCGTAACTTAAACCTTTTCCATAACGAATACTTGCTTCACTTTTCAAATTTAAATGAGCCGCTGTATTTCGTATACTTACAGCATCAAAAATAGCACTTTCAATTAAAATCGTTTTCGTAGTTTCATCCACTTCTGTATTTAATCCACCCATTACTCCAGCAATACAAACAGGACATACACCATCAGTGATAACAATATCACTTTGTTTTAAAACCCTATCTTTGTTATCCAGTGTAGTAATGTTTTCATTATCTAAAGCATCACGAACCACTATTTTATCTCCTAATTTATCTTTATCAAAAAAGTGAAGAGGTTGCCCAAATTCAAGCATAACATAATTGGAAATATCAACAACATTATTAATGGAACGCATTCCAGCACTGGTTAATCTCTTTTTAATAAACTCTGGAGATTCTCCTACTTTTACATTGGTAACCATCTTAGCAAGATAAAATGGACATTTATCCGTTTCAACTCTTAAAGAAAAGTATTTTTCTATAGAGTCGTTTTCTTCCTTAAAATCAAGACTTGGTAAAGCCACTTTTTTATTTAAGATGGAAGCAATTTCATAGGCAAAACCAATATGATAATAACAATCGTTATTTCTATGTTTATGAATATCAAGTTCATAAAGCGTATCGTCGTATCCTAAGTATTTTAAAGCGTCTACTCCAGTGGGAGCATTCTCATTTAACTCATGTATTCCTTTATTGTAATTTTCTTCAGTCTTTTCTTCTAAACCAAGTTCAAATAAAGCACAAATCATCCCATTTGATTCCACTCCACGTATAGTGCTTTTCTTGATTTCAAAATTTCCTGGTAATACAGCTCCAGGAAGAGCAACAATGACTTTTAATCCTTTGCGTACATTCGCGGCTCCACAAACAATTTGACTTTCTTCTTTTCCTATACGAACTTGACAAACATGTAAATGATCGCTATCAGGATGATTTACACATTCTAAAATTTCTCCAACTACCAAATGGTCAATATGATTGGTTATTACTTTTTCTACATTAATCCCTGCTTTGGTAATTTTAACCGCTAATTCCTTTAAATCTTCGTTTTGAATATCGATGTAATCACTTACCCACTCTAAACTAATCATTGTCTTTCTCCTCTCTATCAAATGTACGTATTTCTCTTAGATCGGTATTGTAAAACGTTCGTATATCATTTACTCCATATTTTAACATCGCAAGTCGCTCAGCTCCAAATCCAAAAGCAAAGCCCGTCCAAACACTTGGATCATACCCACAATTTCTTAACACATTTGGATGGACTATACCTGCACCACTTACTGTAATCCATCCCGTATTTTTACATAAACTACATCCTTTTCCTTTACAAGCAAAGCAAGAAATATCGGTTTCTACGGATGGCTCGGTGAATTGGTAATAACTTGGACGAAATCTTGTTTCACAATCTTTGCCAAACAATTTTTTAAATACGACATCCATTGTTCCCTTTAAATCAGAAAGACTAACCTTTTTATCCACAAGTAATCCTTCAATTTGCATAAATTGATGAGAATGTGTAGCATCATCATCATCTCGTCGATACGTTTTTCCAGGACAAATCATTCTTACTGGTTTATTTCCACCAGCAGACAACATAGTTCTCGCTTGAACAGGAGAAGTTTGGCTACGAAGGAGTATTTCTTCGTCTTGCAGATAAAAAGTGTCCTGAGCATCTCTTGCTGGATGCCCTTTTGGAATATTCAAAAGTTCAAAATTAAACTTATCTTCTTCCACTTCAGGACCATCTACAACATCGTATCCCATAGACATAAAAACACTTTCCACTTCTTCTATAATACGTTCCAATATATTAGGAGAACCCATTGGAATTTTAGTACCAGGTAAAGTAATATCAATTTGCTCTTTATTTAATTTTTCCTTTAATTCTTCTTCAGTATAAAAATTAATTTTTTCTTCTAATTTTTCACTAATCTCTGTTTTCAATTCGTTTAAAACTTTACCAAATTCTTTTTTTTCTTCATTATTTAATTCCTTTAAATAACTCGTAAGTTCATTAATAGGTCCTTTTTTACCCAAATAGATTACTTTAAGTTCACTTACTTCTTTTAAATTTTTAGATTTGCTAATTTTTTCTAAAGCTTCTTGCTTTAAATTTTTTACTTTTTCTTTCATTTTCGAATTCCTTTCTACTATATAATTATCTTTAAAAAAAATCCCTTACAAAAAATTGTAAGGGACGAAAAAGTTATTTTCCGTGGTACCACCCAAATTCTAGAAAAATTCTAGCACTTTATTTAGATTTAACGCATGCTTTACGATTTAAACTCAAGTTTAGTGAATTTCAATTTATCCCTTATCTTTAAGTAGTCTCAGCGTATCCTACTTAATCTCTGTTTGAAGAAAGAATAAAACTACTAAAATAAACTTTCAAACGTTTTATTAGAATAATTATAACACATATTTTTTTAGAGAGAAATAGAATTGTTTCCATTATCCACTCAATTTAGAAATATATAAATTCAATACATTGTATATAAAAAACAATGTTTTTATATCTATATTATTTTAATTTAACTATAGAATCTAAATAATACGTATCGTCAATTTTTTTAAACTGATATTGGTAGCGATTTAATCTTCTACTATTTGTATTTAAATCTTCTTCGGTAACATCTGTAATTTCAGGTTCATACAAATTGTCAAATGTATAAAAACTGTTTTCACTTTCATTGTAAATAGTTGCATTCGTTAAAATGTATAAAACATCTCCTTCTTCATATATATCGTCAATTTCTTCTAAAATTTTATTGGATGCTGCCGAACATTTCGTATTCTCTGCAGTATATTTGTCTTTATCTTGGTTGTATTTAAAATTTAAACAATTGTATTGAAAAGAAACCGCTTTATAATTTACTAAAGATCCAAATAGTTTTTCAAAAGCTTGTTTTAAATCTTTGCCTTCAACCGTAATATTTACAGAATTTGTTTTAATCTGCTTTGCACTTAACGTTTTATAAGCCAAATTTAAAAGTATAGAAGATTTTACTTCATTAATTCTTCTATCAGCACTGTATAGATAATAAGCA
Source organism: uncultured Mycoplasmatota bacterium (assembly GCA_947574215.1). Taxonomy (GTDB): domain Bacteria; phylum Bacillota_I; class Bacilli_A; order RF39; family UBA660; genus MGBC108787. The sequence goes on from CANPIX010000008.1 coordinate 10,468, forward strand.
CTCACATTATCTGCATTTAAAGTTAACTTAGTATTCTCAAGTAAATAAGCGTAATTGGTTATATACCAATTTTTATCTTTCACTACTTCTGGTACTTGATCTTTAACACTCGTATCATTATTATTGTTCCCATTTTCCAAAGAATAGCAATTTCCATCTCGTTCACATTGAGATTTCATAAAATTAAAATATTTTGCATCGTATAAACAATACCCAAAATACAAAATAAGTCCAAATAACACAGTTATAACTACGTCTCTTTTAAAAATAGAAAGATTTTTTCCTTTTAAAATACGTTTTTCTTCTTTTTTTACAATATCAGCCACTTCATTGTTAACATCTTCTAAAAGCTCTTGTTTTAAATCCTCTTTGTATTTTTTAGTATTATCAATAATAGTAGATTGGATTTCTTTATTTACTTCTTCTAATACTTTATTTTTTATTTCATGAAGTACCTCTTTTTTAATCGTGTCTTCATTCTTTTTTGAGAATTCATTTTTAGGCATAAAATTCCCCCTCTTTCCATGGGCGTATTATAACATAAAAATATAAAAAAAGCACTATTTCGTACTTTTTTAATAATTTTCAGCTTTTAATTCCATAAAACTTTGTGGATGTTTGCAAACAGGACAAACTACTGGTGCACTTTCCCCTACAGTGATATGCCCACAATTTCTACAAATCCAAACACGCTCTTCACCTTTTTGGAATACTAAATTAGCTTCAATATTAGAAACCAACTTCATGTATCTTTCTTCATGATGTTTTTCGATTTCTCCGACCATTTCAAAAAGATTTGCAATCTCTAGAAATCCTTCTTCTCTTGCCGTAGCAGCAAATTCTTTATACATTTCTGTCCATTCATAATTTTCACCTGTAGCTGCGTCTTTAAGATTTGTTAGTGTATCTGGAATATCTCCATCATGCAATGCTTTAAACCACAATTTGGCATGTTCCTTTTCATTATTAGCCGTTTCTTCAAAAATAGCAGCAATTTGCTCATAGCCTTCTTTTTTTGCTTTAGAAGCATAATAAGTATATTTATTTCTCGCTTGACTTTCTCCCGCAAAAGCTGCCATTAAATTAGCTTCTGTTTTACTATTTTTTAATTCCATTTTTATTACCTCTCTTTTCTACAAATATTATACAGATTTCTAAAATTAAAGTAAAGATTTTTATTTATTATTTTTTTAACAAGAAATTAATGATATAATACTATAAATAAAGAAAGGTAATTTATGATTAAAGAAAAGAAACAAGGAAATTTAATTATTATTTCTGGGACAACTTGTGCTGGAAAAGGAGCAGTCATTGATGCACTGCTCCAAAGAAACACAAATTTATCTCTTTCCATTTCGTACACTTCTAGAAAAATGCGTGAAGGAGAAATCAATGGAAAAAATTATATATTTATTACAAAGAAAGAATTTGAAGCTAAAATTGAAAACAAGGAATTTTTAGAGTATGCGTACGTTCACAATAGTAATTATTATGGAACTCCAAAAGCAGAAATTAAGGAAAAATTAAACAATGGCCAAGATGTAATCTTAGAAATTGAAGTACAAGGGGCTATGAAAGTAAAAGAAATTTTTCCAGAAACTATTTTAATTTTTATCATGGCTCCAAGTATGGAAGAAGTAAAAAGAAGAATCAAAACAAGAGGCCAAGAAAACAACGAACAAATTATAAAACGATTTAAAACCGCTTACCAAGAAATTAACGAAATACCAAAATACAATTATGTCGTAGTAAATGATAAAATTGAAAACGCTGTAAATAAAATCGAAGCCATTTTAATAAGTGAAAAGTGCCGTGTAGATCGTATTGAAGAAATTGCGGTAGAAAATCAAGAAGAAATAATTCATGAATTTTTAATGGATAAAGAATTTAGTAATGTAAATCTTTATGAAAACAAATTAGACTAAAAAACTGTTCTTCAAAGAACAGTTTTTTAGTCTTTTGTATTTGAATTACTATCTGCATAATCTCCAATAACAAAGTCATTAGATTCTTGCGAAATAGAATTTTCAAGAACATTTTCATTTTCTTTAAGATTTTCTTCCGTTGGAAGTTCTTCTATAACACGATCCGTTTCTAATTCTTCTAAAGTTTCACTTATAGAAGCATTTGGAAAAACAAAACTTATTTCCTCTTTTGGATAAGCCATATTTGAATTGGCTGTACCCAAAGAAATTTCAATTTCATCGTAAATTTCGCTAGGTGTTTGCGTATATTTTTGACGATGTTTTATATTTTTAACTGCTTCATCTAAGTCTTTTAATTTCTGCTTATCATTTTCTATGGCAAGAACATCTTTCGCCTTATTAACATTTTCTAGTAACAATTCCATAGTGCGAATTTCTTTTTTATGATTTTCTATTTCTTTTCCGAATAAAGCAATGTCTTCATTTTCAATTTTATACGCTTTATTAATTAATATTTTTTGATCTTCTTTATAATGTTCGGCAATTTTTTTAACATCTTCAAGTTCTTTTTGCTTACTTTCATAAGCAGAAGCCAAAACTGCACGTCTTTTTGGAGTTTTATCTTCAGTTTCTGTTTCAATGATAATTTTGTATTCTGCCAATTCTTCTAAAAGTTGATTGTAAACACTTACTGTACTTTCCAAATGCTTAGTTATTTCTTTAAAAGAAACATTGTCAATGTATTGAATCTCTTCTTTTTTCACTTTAATCTTTTCTTCTAAAGAAGAAATCTCAGATTGTAAAAAATGAATTCTTTCTTCTATAACTTCTGTGTCACCACTTGAATAATTTTTAGTATCTATTAAAGAAGCAAATTCATCTCTTGCCGTAGTTGCGGCTTCTTCTTCTTCTTGCAACATAGCGGTTAATTCATTACTACTTGGAATATCCATATAAGGTTTTGACTTAACAATTGTTACTAATTCTTGTAACTTTGCTAAAGCATTTGTATAATCTTCATTAATAATTAATTCTTTGGCTTCACTTGCAATCATAGCAGGATCTACCATAATTTCCAATTTTCTTTTTTCCAAATCCGAAATCTTTTTTTGCAATTCTAAAATACGCTTTTCATCTTGCTCTTTCAATTCTTCATCTATATAAGAAGTTGGATTGGATAAACTCGATTTTGTTTCGGCAAGCCTAACCTTTTTATCCTCTAATTTCTTGTTCATTTCTTCCATAGCTAGGGTTAAATAATCTAAGCGTTCTAAGGCATCTGTATCTTTATTTTCTAAATCTTTTAAAAGTTTTAAAAGTTCTTCTATGCGATTATTTTCTTCACTTAAAAGTTGATTAAAATATTCTTTCGTTGAGGGCTCTAAAACAGTTTCCAAACGATTTCTTAAAGCATTTATATATTCATTACTAGATGCAATCTCCTCATTTGTTTTAGCAATTTGATCATGCAATTCTGTTTCTTGTAAAACAACTCCATCTATATCTTTTTGTAATTTTTTTATAGTTTTTTCTTGCTCTTTAATTTTCGATTCTAAACTTACTTTTATGTTTTCTTCTAATTGTTTATCCGTTACTTTAAAATATTTTTCACTGTCTTTTGCTTCACGATATATTGTTAATTGTTCTTTTAAATCAATAATTTCGGCTTCAATTTCTCTTTTTTCTGCTTTAGCAGTATCTACATTTGTCGTTGATTCCGACATTTCTTTTAAAATATCTATCTTTCTTAGTATTCCAGTTTGCATACTTAAGCCACTCCCTTTATTCTTATACTATTAACATAGTAACACATGAAAATTCAATTTGCAATAGAAAAAATTAAATACAATCAAGCTTATTTAGAAAGTTTTTATCACTCATTTATTTAAAAATTGGAACTCTCTTAAAAGCACAAATTATATCAATTCGGAAAGACAAAAAAGAAGATTTCTCTTCTAATTGTAAATTTATTTTTTAGTTAATAAAAATGGTTCTTCAATAGATCCTACTCCACCACTTATATTTACATCAGAAGTAAGATACAATACAGGTCGTGCAAATATATTATCTATATATACATAATCGCTGCTTACAAGACCCGTTGGACGCAATGACATGACACCATCTGCATAAGTAGTTCGTTGCGTAATAGTCCATTCATGATTTCCTGTATACATCCAATTTTCTTTAAAACAATTATTTTTATTGTAATCATTTAAACTTTTGGTTAAACAAGTGGTTCTAACATCGCCTCCAACCGCATAACCATAATCGCTTGGATACATGAGAGTAATATAGCCTAACCACGTTGTTGGCCTTCCACTATAAACTTTGGTTCCTCTTTCAGCCGTATACAACGTTTTAGTGGAAGCTATTGGTGTTGAATGACCTCCAAGGCTCCACAAAACTTTACTTATTAATTTTTGTGATTCCTCAGTTAAACTGTCATAATATTCGCCATTTAAATAAGTCTGCAAACCGCTTTTTCGCCAATCATTATTTTTAAGGGTTTTACTTCCACTCCAATATTTGCTACCAATATTCTCCGCTCTAATAATCTTCATTCTTGTTTCTTTATTTCCATTTTCATCTTCTATATTGTTCATCCAACCTATGATTCTCCACATTTCCTCATTAAACAAAACATAATTATTTGGATTTGCTCCAATATATCTTAAATTATTATCTAGCGTCTCGTCATAGGCTAATTGACCTATCTCTATTCCTTCTTGAATCGGATCTTTTTTAAAATTAATGGTACAAGTCACATTGTATTCTAAATTTTCTTCTACATCTAAACTCCATGTTTCTATATTCCACTTTCGTTCTTTTTCATCATCGCATTTTACTTCTACTGCGTACCCTTCTTCTTTTTTCGGAATATCTATAACATTTTCTCCATCTACCACAAAATTATAATACAATCTTGGACCCTCATAACTCGCTTCAAAACCTATATTGATTGTAAAAGATTTTCCTTGTTCTTCATTTTGATTTTTCTCATCGTTTAAATATTCTACAATTAAATAATACGTTGTATCTGTTTTAGCGGTTACATCTATTTCGATGGTTACTACTTCACGTCCATTAAAAATACCTTCTTTTATTACGGTTCCTAATTCATTTGTATTACAATTCATTTTATCATAATATTTACCATCTTCAATTGTTGGTTTTGGGCTTTCACATACATCATTTGAGTTTATTGAGCTATTTTCAACAGCATACAGATTATATTTTACATGATTTTTAAAATCAACCACATTGGGCATGAGTATTATACTTGCTTTTATTGGCTTTGCCGTCTCAGGCCCACTTCCTGTTACCTTTACTGTTTTTAAAATTTTATTACCTGGATACATTCCTTTTGCTTCTACTTTTTCACCCAAATCCATAGTTGCACTAGCTAAAACAACTGCAGTCATTTCCAAATTTTTATCACCTTTTTGATTAATATTGGATGTAAAATAAGCAAAAGAGACTCCTAACGTTATTAAAAAAAGTATTAGTATCTCGATAGCTCCCGTTACAATTTTTTTCTTCACTAGTATTCCTACTTTCTATTATTTATTTTAGCACATTAGCATTGCAAATTGCAATGCATTTTGAATTGCGTTATGTGCAATACAATAGTTACAGAAAGCGAGATGACTATTATGGCTTTTCAGTTAAATACTGAGAAAAAAGAAACAGAAAACAAAACTATACGTTTTCCACTTCCATTAATAAAGAAAATAGAAGCCCAATTAGAAGGAACAGAATCTAACTTTTCAAGATTTGTAATTCAGGCTTGTGAATATGTTTTAAAAGAATTAGAAAGTGAAATAAAAAAAAATTAGAAAATCTAATTTTTTTTTATTTCTTTACTTACATGAATTCCTGCAACAGCACCATCGTTTGCAGCCGTTATCAATTGATAAATTTTCTTTTCGATACAATCCCCTACTGCATATATTCCTTGAATGGATGTTTCATAATTCTCATTTACTTTGATATAATTCGTTTCATTATAAATATCCAAATCCTTTAAGAAATTATTGGCTTCGTATCCAATATATGTAAATAGTCCCTCAACCTCTAAATGTATTTTATCATTGATTACAACTTCTTTTAACTTTCCATTCTCTTCTTTTATAGAAGTTATAGTACTATTGTAAAGTATTTCTATATTTTCTTTTTCTTCAACTTTTTTAATTAAAGAAAACTCTGCTCGAAAAGCATCTCTTCGATGAATTAAATAAACCTTTTTCACTATATTTGCTAAATAAAGCGTTTCTTCTAAAGCACTATTCCCTCCGCCAACTACAACAATCTCTTTACCTTTATATAAGGAACCATCACATAACGCACAGGTACTAATACCATGACCAATTAACTGTTCTTCATTTTTAAGTCCCAAATTTCGATTTTTTCTTCCTGTTGCTAAGATCACGTACTTTGCCTCAAAGTCTCCTATGTTGGTTTGGACTACTTTTTTATTTTCAATTAAAATTATGTTTTCAACTTCTGCAATCTTATAAGTAATTTGCAAATCATTTACGCTTTGAAACAACTTATATGATAAATCTGGTCCAGTAATTTCTCCGACACCAGGATAATTGTTAATAGTATTAATTTTATTTAAAAGACCTCCTGGCGTATTTTTCTCTAACATCAACACATTTAAACCACTATTCTTTGCATAAATCGCAGCGGAAATTCCGCTAATTCCCATTCCAACAACAATCAAATCATATTGCATAAATATCTCCTTAAAATTGTATTTCACTACCTCTAGCTTCTGTGTACAAATCTTCAAATTTTCCTTTTCGGCTTAAAATCATAAAAATCAATAAACCAAGTAAAAACAAAGCAACAGAAACTAATTGAGCCACTTTAAAACCGCCAAGCATTAAAGAGTCCGTTCGTAAAGATTCAATAAAAAATCTTCCAACACTGTACCACATTAAATATATGCTTGAAAGTTGACCAACTTTTAAATATTTGTATTTTTTTACTAATAATAGGATTAAAACGCCAACTAAACACCATAAAGATTCATAAAAAAACGTAGGATGGTAGTAGACACCATTAATTTGCATTCCTTGAATAACAAATTCAGGAATGTGTTTATTTTGCAAGGCAAGTAAAGTTGTAGCACTACCATGAGCTTCACCATTAAAATAATTCCCCCATCGACCAATAGCTTGCCCAAGTAAAAGTGGAATGCATATCATATCGGTCATTTTTGAAATCTTAGTATGGTATTTACGACAATAAAGGACAAGAGTCACGAAACCACCTAAAAGGCCTCCATGAATGGCTAATCCACCTTCCCATACTTTTAAAATACTAATAGGATCATTTAAATAATATTTATAATTAAAAATAACGTAATATATTCTTGCCCCAACAAATCCAAAAACAATCATCCAAAAAGCAAGATTAAAAAGAAAATCTTTTGAGTAGTCGTATCTTTTCCCTTCTTTCATCAAAATATAAAGTCCAAAAACAATAGCTAATAATATTAAAAACGAATACCAACGTATTTCCAATCCAAAAATATTAAACATAACTGGATTCATAATTTTCACCATCTTTCATTTTTAATTATAACACTTTTTATAAAAAAAACTGTACTTTTAAGATACAGCTTTTAAAAATATACATAAATTTTATTCTAAATATTTTTTTAAATATTTTCCTGTATAAGAATTTTTATTTTTCACAATTTCTTCGGGAGTTCCTACAGCAACGATTTCTCCTCCTCCATCTCCACCTTCAGGTCCTAAATCAATAATATAATCCGCTACTTTAATAACATCTAAATTATGCTCAATAACAACAACGGTATCACCATTTTCAACAATTCTTTGCAAAATCGTAATTAATTTTTTTATATCCGCGGAATGAAGACCTGTTGTAGGTTCATCTAAAATAAACAAGCTTTTTCCAGTTGGCTTTTTTTGAAGTTCTTTTGCGAGTTTAACCCGTCCTGCTTCTCCTCCAGAAAGAGTTGGAGCTCCGGCTCCCAATTCTACATAAGATAGACCCACATCCATCATTGTATCCAACTTTGCTTTAATTTTTGGAATACTTGAAAAAAACTCTGTTGCTTCTTCAACACGCATATTTAACACTTCAGCAATATTTTTATCTTTAAACTTAATGTTCAAAGTGTCTCGATTATAACGTGTGCCTTTACAAACATCACATGGAACATATACGTCTGGCAAAAAATGCATCTCAATTTTTTTAACACCATCTCCATAGCAAGCTTCACACCTTCCACCCTTTACATTAAAAGAAAATCTTGATTTATCAAAACCACGCATTTTACTTTCTTTCATTTCAGCAAACAAGTCTCGAATGTTATCAAAAACGCCTACGTATGTAGCAGGATTGCTTCGCGGAGTTCTACCAATTGGATCTTGAGAGATTTGAACCACTTTATCTATTTCTTTTAGGCCTTTTATTTTCTTATAATTTCCAGGAAGCACTTTAGATTTTGGATACAAATTTTTAAAAACAGACTTATAAAGTATTTCGTTAACCAAAGAACTTTTTCCCGATCCAGAAACACCTGTTACACATACAAATTTCCCTAAAGGTATTTCTACATCAATATTTTTTAAGTTGTGTTCACTTGCCCCTACAATTTCAAGTTTTTTTCCATTACCTTTTCTTCTTTTTTTAGGGACTTCAATTTTTTCTGTTCCAGCCAAATATCTTCCTGTAATTGAATCTTTATTTTTCATAACTTCTTTAGGGGTTCCTGATGCAACAATTCTACCACCATCGCGTCCTGCCCCAGGTCCAACGTCTACCAAATAATCTGCTGCCATCATTGTATCTGTATCATGTTCAACAACAATTAAAGTATTACCTAAATCAACCATTTCTTTTAAGGAAGAAATCAACTTATCATTATCCCTTTGGTGAAGTCCAATACTTGGCTCATCCAAAACATACAAAACACCTGATAATTTACTTCCTATTTGAGTCGCCAAACGGATCCGTTGCAACTCTCCACCAGACAAAGTACCAGCCATTCGATCTAAGGTTATATAATCCAAACCAACATTTTTTAAAAATTCTAAACGATTAATAATTTCTTTAATAATCAAACGACTAATTTCAGCTTCTTCTTTATTAAGTTTTAAGTTTTTAATGAAATCCAAAAGTTTACCAATACTCATTTGAGTCATTTCATAAATATTCTTCTTGCCAACAAAAACATGCAAAACAGATTCTTTAAGTCTTGCTCCATGGCATTCAGGACATTCTATTTCCATCATATAATTATCAAGCCATTCTCTTATCCAAGCCGATGAAGTTTCTAAATACCTACGTTCCAAATTGCTTATTATTCCTTCAAAAGCTCTTGTTACGTACCTTTTATTACCATTTTTCGCCGTATATTCAAAATTTAATTCTTCATTAGTTCCAAAAAATAGAATACTTTTTTCTTTTTTCGTTAAGCTTTTAAATGGCTTATTCATATCAATTTTATAATAATCACATGCGGTTTTCACATCTGTATAAAAAATATTTTGATCATCCGACATTGTTGCAACAGCGCCATCGTTAATAGATACATTTTTATCAGGAACTAGCAGTTCTTCTGAAATCGCAGTTTTAAATCCAAGTCCTTTACACTCTGGACAAGCTCCAAATGGAGCATTAAAAGAAAACATTCTAGGTTCTAAATCTGGCAAAGAGTAATTACACTTTACACAAGCAAATTTTTCACTCCATAACAGTTCCTCTCCACCAATAACATGAATTAAGACAAGACCATCCGCGAGTTTTGTGCTGGTTTCTATAGCTTCAAAAATACGACTTCTTTCTTCCTCTTTTAAAACAATACGATCTACTACAACTTCAATAGTATCTTTTATATTTTTTTCTAAAAGAATCTCTTCGTCTAAAGAATGCATATTCCCGTTTATTCTTACTTTAGTAAAACCATCACGTCGTAAATCTTCTAAAATACTTTGATGCATACCTTTTTCATTTTTTACAACAGGGGCCAAAATTTCTAATTTCGTACCCAATTCAAAATTCATTACTTTATTCGTCATTTCTTCAATACTTTGGTGGGTAATTGGTTCAAGATGATTTGGACAGTATGGCGTACCAATCCTCGCATACAAAAGTTTTAAATAATCGTAAATTTCAGTAACTGTTCCTACAGTACTTCTTGGATTATTGTTGGTTGTTTTTTGGTCTATGGCAATAGCAGGTGAAAGACCATCGATACTATCAACATCTGGTTTATCACTTCCACCCAAAAACTGACGTGCATAACTCGATAAACTTTCCACAAATCTTCTTTGTCCTTCAGCGTATATGGTATCAAATGCCAAACTGCTTTTCCCAGAACCTGAAACTCCTGTCATAACAACCAATTTATTTTTAGGAATTTCTAAATCAACATTTTTTAAATTATTTTCTCTGGCCCCTCGAATTACAATTTTATCGTTCTTCATTTTAATTACCTCTTCCATAGCGTTACTTATTTTACCACAATTTGATGTTTTTTATTTGCAAAATTACTATAGCATATATTTGTTCGCTTTACAAGAATAAAAAAATAAATATAATTTTGTTGCAAAAATTATATTTTATTATCTTTTTTCACTAATATATTTCTTTTTTTAATTAAAATTGTTGCAAATACATAATGAATCATACTAATAACCAAAGCAGGAAACACAAACATGCGCAAACTTAAATGAAATACCATTCCGCAAAAGAAGGTTCCTATTGCTTTTCCTAAAAGAGAACTGCAATACTTTAAAGTTGTTAAAAATAAAGAATATTTTTCATCAACTGCATTAATAAAATAACCGCTAAAAATAAAATTATAAGGACAATCCAATAAAAGTAAATACATTAAAGTTATAAACAAAAAAATTTTACTATTTGTAACAAAAATGAATACGTAAAGAATAACACGAATTCCATATTTTATAAATAAATTATTATGATCGTTTTTAAAGCGAAAATATTTTACTATCAACATAGAAAGAATATTAGAAGCAATTCCTAATCCTAAAATAAGATAACTTGCAAAATTAGAAGAAAAATGCAAATTTTCAGTTAACAATAACATAGGCATACCTAAAATAGCGCCCCAAATCATATCTCCTAAAAAATTTACAAACAGAAAAAAATACAAAATTTTATTGCTATTAAAATAGTCTACTGTTCTTTGCATATTAAAATTTTCAGTACTTTTGCATTCTATTTGTAAGGTTATTAAAACTAAAAAAGCTAAGAAATTAAACACTATTGAAAACAGCAAACAAGTATTATAATTAATAAAAATATGAAAAATAGTTTTTCCTAGTAACGTAGCAACAAATAAAAATCCCAATTTACTAAATAATGATTCTATAAAACTTTTTTTAGTATATAAAACATCATTTTTACTTATATTCATCATAAGTGGATAAACGCTAGCAAGAATTAATTGATTGAAGGCTATATTAAAAAACATTAAAAATTTAATAAAAAATAAATTTCCTGAATCGTTTAAACAAATTAATAGCGTTCCTGTAATCATATTTAATACTAACGCCACACAAATTCCCCATTTTAATTTACTCGTAGAAACCCGAATTGTAAAATAAAATAGGACAAAGACTGTGACAATACAAGAAACGCTAATAACATGACTTATGGTTGCAGTTGATAAATAATTAGCACTCATCCATAATTCACGATAATTATCAAATACACCAATAGAAAAGCCAAATAAAGCTAAGAAAAATAATAGACAAAAACTTTTATTGTCTTTTAACTTTTGCATTACTATCACCATAAAAACAGTATAGCATAAAAAAAATTACTTTTCAGCAGGATATTTTCTTTTTTGAATTCGATACGTAATAGCTAATGAACACTTCCAAGGGACAAAACGATTCAAAAATAAACCAAGTTTTACACTCCATCCAGGTATAATAATTAATTTATTTTTAAACATTTTATCAATAGCATACTTAGCAACTTTTTTACTTGGCATTTCCTTTAAATGAAACCTACCATGAGCTACCTGATTAAATTCAGTAGCAACAGGACCAGGGCATAAAGCACTAATACGAACATGACTTTTTTGATGTCTTAATTCCTCATAAATAGCCAATGTAATTTTAGTAACATAGTTTTTAGTAGCGTAATATGTGTTAAGTCTTGGTCCTGCTAGAAAACCAGCACTTGAACATACATTTAATATATAACCACTGTCTCTTTTCATAAAATCTTTTAAAAATAACTTTGTAAGAATATGATACGCTTTAATATTTAAATCTATCATTTCTAGTTCTCTTTTTAAATCTGTCTTATTAAACGTTCCGAAAAGTCCAAATCCTGCATTATTAATAAGTATATCAATCTTTTCTTTTTCTACTTGATTATAAAGTGCGAAAACATTCTCTTCTTTAAGCAAATCTAGTACAATAATTTTAACACGCACATTTACTTTTTTTTGAATTTCTTCTAAACGTTCTTTTCTTCTAGCAACTAAAATCAAATCATAGCCTAACTCCGCTAAATAATACGCTATATCTCTACCAATTCCACTGCTAGCACCTGTAATCAAAACCTGCATATAATCACCCACTTTATGTATTCTAGTATAATCCATGATAATTCTAGTTTAGTTATAAGTCAATAAAATACGATACTTCGCCACATTGAAATGTTACTAATAATATATTGACCAAGAATAATATAAGCAATGTTTTAAATACTTCTATGATTTATTGCAGACTGAATATCTCCATTTGTAATTATTTTTATTGTATCAAAGCCATAATTCTTGACGAGAGATTTTAGACATCCTCCAAAGCAACCTATTATTTTCATCCGGTTTTCAACATTTATAAGATTTTCGGAAAAGGGTCCTATATAAACATTATTAAAATCCCCTTTTAAAACAACCTCTAATCCTTTTTCATATATTTGTTGGTTTGTAAATTTTGGTTCAATATATTTTGCTATGATATGTAAATGTCTCAAATTTATATACTCTATTTCTCCCATTTCTATCGTCGCTAAAAAAGCTTTTATTATACCATTATAAATATCTACAAATTCATAGTCTATTGGTCTATGCTCCAAATATGATGATGCTTTTTGTAAAGAAGTAAGTGCACATAATCGACCAAAATCTCTTGCAGCACGATAAAAATAAATATTATCATCATTTCGAGGAATATCTTTTTCACCCGTTATATATGGTCATAAAATTTCTGCATTGTAAAAGTCTAACATACTCATAATCATCACCCAATAAAAATTTTTTAATTATTATATCACCTATAGATTATCTTTTCAATCTTCATAAAAACATAATTATTGCAAAAAACAAACTTATCCCTGAATAATAAAGTTTGCTTCTGTCCAAGTCAATGGATAAATATTATCACCTTTTGCATTCAATATCCAATTTTTTGCTTCTTCATTTTTTATATACACTTGTGCATCATCAGGCATGTTTTTAAATAAATCTGATCTAGGTGCTAAACTAGATGAAGAATTACTTTCCAGAACTTTTATAAATTCAAAATTAGATATATCTAATTTTTTTAAGTTAACATTACCAGAAAACATTCCACCCATAACAAGTACTTGTTCAGTATTAAAGTGCCTTATATCCAACTGTGTCAGTTTTTCCATATTAAAGAACATTTGATACATTTTTTTTACATTAGAAGTGTCAAAACTAGACAAATTCAATGATGAAACGGAAATTCCTTTAAACATTCCTGACATATCTTGTGCATTTTTGGTATTAAAACTACTTACATTTAAATCAGTAATTTTAGAGGCAAAACGAAACATCCAAGAAAAATCTTCAACATTACTGGTATCAAAAGTACTTAAATCCAAAGATGTCAATTGAGAACATTCAGAAAACATCCAGTTCATATAAACAACCTCACTTGTATCAAAATACTCTAATCCTTCTATACTTTCTAAATTATGAAATTGATTAAATAATGATGAACTATCTAAATTTGCTTTAATTCCACCATCGGATTGAATAAACAAAATATACTTTGTTTTATCATCTTCATTAGGTACCAAGTAACTCTTTACACTTTTACTACCTGTTTCTTCTACATCAAAAACAAAACTTGCGTTCTTCTTAGCACTAAAAGAAGGCTCAAAAACCACTTTAGTAATATTTTCTTTATATTGCCAAAAATCGATATTTTCTTCTCTTTTTTTTAGAATTCCTCGATTATCTACAAAAGATAGATTGCATTTTATCGAAGTAGACTTAAAATCACTTACAATTATAGACCAATTTTCATGATCCCAACTTCCTGTAGCAGTAGATCCACAATCAACATTAACTTTTAAAAAGTTTGATTTTTTAGGAATTTCTTTTATAAACTCTCCATTTAAAGTCATAGCAATCTCTACATCACTTTTGGAAAAATTAGGAACAATTCCTTTTAAAATATTAAACTCCTTTTTCTCTTCGTAAAGAGCAAAAGTTTTATAAAATACAACACTTCCAATAAGAAGAATAATGCCTACAAGTAACCCAATAATTTTCTTTTTTTGATTTAAATTTTTATCAAATTTTTTCAATTTTTTACCTCTTTTCATACTAAGAATACGTTTTTATCTGACATATCTTAAAAAGATTATATGTCTTATTTTAAGACAAGTCAAGATTGGATTGTCTTAAAATGAGATAATTTTATAAGGTGACTGCAATGATTGGAAAAATAATAAAAACCATGCGAAAAGAAAGCAACTTAAGTCAAGAACAAATTGGAAAAATAACTGGTTTTGCTAGAAATACAATTTCACAATACGAAACCGAAACTTTACAGCCAGAGTTTTCCACAATAGAAAAAATAGCCAACGAATGTGGCTATAAAATTATATTTAAAAATATTTATACAGGAAAGGAATTAACAAGTGAAAACATTCAAAGAAAAGAAATTTGAAATTTACTTTTCTAAAACTTCCATAACAATAGGCACTAGTTGTTTTTTTCGAGACAACAGATCTTGCACATACTTACCTTCTATAAATTCTTCATCATTAAAAATATCTTTCAATAAATATTCTGATTTTTGATCAAAAAATACATAAGAGCCATTTTTTTCTATATCTGTAATTAAAGAAATTACAATATTGTATTTTGAATTTGCTAAGTCATCTATTTTGTGAACAAAGGAATTCATATCGTCCTTAATATCTTCATAATCCATTGTAAATATTTGACTAAGTCCAACCACTTTATTTCCAACTCGAAAAGTTTTAATATCTTCTTCTATCAAGTCTTCTGCTTTTTTTCCTTGAATTGAAAATCCCGCTTTTACCATATCATGACCAAACTTTAAAACATCTACTTTCGATATTTTAGCAAGTTCTTTTACCACTTTTCTATCAATATCTGTAGTTGTAACAGATTTTAACAATAAAGTATCCGAAAGAATGGCGGACAACATAAGACCTGCCATTTTGAAAGGAATTTTTATATTGTTTTCTAAATACATGTGATAAAGAATTGTACAGGTTGAACCAACAGGCATACTGCGAAAATTAATAGGCACAGTGGTTCCACCATTTACAAGATTATGATGATCAATAATTTCTTCAATTATTGCTTCTTCAATACCCTCTACGCTTTGTTGTAAACCATTATGATCCACTAAAATAACATGCATTTTTTCATATTGATTCACATCATTCATTTTTAGTAAACCTAAACATTTATTTGCTTTATTTACGACAGGATAATTACTATATCCTAATTTTTCACACAATTCTAAAAAATTTGTACGATAATCTAAAGAATTAACAGTAACTGGAAAATTATCGGTTAAAATGGTAGAAATGTAATTGGATAGAATTAACTGACTTGTTGTATGATAGGTATCCATATTTGTTTTTAAAATATTTACTTTCTTTTTCTTAGCTTCTTTAAGTAATTTTTCATCAATAGAATGTCCTCCTGTAATAATAATCAATTGAACTTGAGAAGCAATAGCATACTCTAAAACTTTATAGCGATCTCCTACAATCATAATATCTTTATTCGTTAAATTAGCACTTTCCAAAATGGTTTTGCTTTGGTAAGTAGCGGTATAAATATTTCCATGTATCTCTTCTTGAAAATTCAATAAAACTTCTGCTGAAAGAACTTTTATTATATTAGAAATTGTAGTATGCAATTTTTCTTTGTTTCCGCTAATTAATTGTTTAGCAAGTTCCTTTAAAGTAACTAATCCTTTTAGTTTTCTACTGTTATCTACTATACAAATTCCCGTTTCTTCTTCTTTTTGAATTAAATTAAAACTTTCATAAATGGAAGCATTTTCATAAACTATTGCATTTTTATTGTATTTCATATGACGAACTTGTACTTTTACATCATTCAAATATTCAGGTTCTTTTACATCGAAATAATTCAATACAAATTTAGTTTCCTTATTAATATGTCCTAAAACTTTTGGAACTGTATTGTATCCTAGCTCATTTTTTAAATACGACAAACAAATACTGGCACATACACTATCTGTATCTGGTTTTTGATGTCCAAATATATATGTTTTTTCCATAAAACAGCACTCCCTTTTTTAACATTATGCTAGTATATCATAATAAATTGGAATTACAAGACTTAACGATGTATTGTGTTATTTTCCTCAATTATTTCAAATGCTTCTATTTGATTTACTTCTAATTGCTCTAAATATTTTTGTAATGCACCTTTCATTTTATTATAGCCTAATTCATTCATATTATCAGCAACATAATTATCGTGAGGGTCATTTCCTCTTGATTCATTTAATATATTTTCCCCAAAATTCCACAAATAATAATTTTTTATAAATTCATCAAAATCTTTTCCTTCAGCAATTTTCAAAAAATTTTTAGCAGCAGTAACAAAAGAACCACCATTTTGCAATATGAAGTTTTCAATTCCTACTCCACCGAGCCCTCCCTGAAAAGAATCACTTTGCTGCGATTTATAACATCCTGCTTCTCTTAACACTCGCTTTGCAATAATAATATTTCCTATAATCTGTTTATATTTTTTTTCATCTTGTTTTTTAATTGTGTTTAAATAATCGCATAAAGCCAAGTCTGTAGAATAAGTTATTTGATCTCGTTTTTGTACAAAACTAATATCAATTTTTAAAGATTCAGGAATATCTTCCACATAAGCTTGTTTTAATCTAAAATGACCATTTTTAACATCACTTTCATCTTTTTGGTGAAATGCATTTAATAAATCTTTTTTTAAATTATATAATTTTTTATTGTCAAATAAAAGATCTTTATCTAAGCGCATCGTAAAATCAAAATCAATATCTTTAGGATCATAAGTACACCTACTTGTTGAACCAGTATAAAGGAATTCAACCGTTCCATTACTTATATCATTACTTAAACGATCTGTTAATATTAAATCATACTTTTCTATGACTTGTGCAACTGCTCTATAAATTGCATTTTTACAAATTTCTAAACTTGCTTTTTTTTCTTCTTGTTCTCTTAAAATAGAATTCACCTCGACTAAATCAATTTCTTTAGAAAAATGATAATTATTTTCTCCATAATAAGTTAAGCCTGACATTTTACTTCTTAAATCATCATAGTCTTGTGAAGTAAATACAATTTTTCCATTAAAGTCTGCAATAGGTATATAAAAGCCATTCATAACAACCTCTAAACTTACTCTTGGATCATAGGTTTCCATTAAAATACAATTAATTTCGCTAGATGCAAACCCTGTGCGGATTCCATAACAATCATCTTCTAATGTTTTAAAAATCTCAATTTTACTAGGATCAAAAATATTTGGTACGTTATCTTCATTACTTTCCCTTGTAATTTGAAAACGCTCATCGTTTTTTAAAAGGAAAAAAATCGGTCCAAAACCCCATAACCATGAAGAAGTATTTTTAATCATTTCTTCTATAGAATCTGTTTTATGAAGTATTCGAGAAACATCTGTATCTAAAGGAGTTCGGTCAGAATAAACTTTACCACCCAAAAACTCTTTTGCAACACTACCATTTTGTAAAATAGTATTCAAATATCCAACATATGTAATTCCTTTTATAAAATCGCCTTCTTCTACTATAACATCTTTTTGAGAAAATAAACGATTTCTTTTGTCTGCGGCGCTTATTTTTGAATTTCGATAATTTTCAACTTCTTCTAAAGAATTAAATCCAGCAAAATGAAAATACATCTTTATGATTCGATCTATTAAATCACTATGACAATTATTAGGAATCGAAAACAATTGATATAAATTATTGATATCTTGTAAAATATTTCCTGTCATTAAATATTTTTTCTTTTCATTTTTTAAAGAAATATTATATAAAGTTTTTACATGCTGAACAAATTCTATCAAAATATTTTGATATTCACTACTTAATTGCTCATAGGAAATCTTTCCTGAAGAAAGACTCAAAAATAAATGATTTCCTTTCTTTAAATTTTCCAAATACTTATTTAAAGATCTATTATTTGAACCTAAAGAAGCTCTTACTAAATCGGAAAATATAATAATATCACGCCATAAATCCTTTTTAAACATATTTTCTTTCAAATTATTCGGACACTTTTTCAATCTAGGTGAAATAATTCGATTATTAGAAAAATTATATTCATCATAGGAAGGATGAAAAAGCTTAAAAAACGAAAATATTTTGCCAACTACAGGTAAATGATTTTTTAAGAAAATATTTTCAATTTTCTTGAAGTCTTCTAAGAGATTTGAGCTTTGCATTAAATTCTGAAAAATCATTTCTTTAAATTTTTGTAACTCGATTGAATTTGATTTTAAAAATAGCGTTGATAGTTTTACAAAGTTATCAATATTAATAGTCAAATTGTCATTCTCTAAAATATAATTACAAATTCCAATTGTAATAAAATCACATAAATTATCAAATTTTTGTACAACTTGTAAAAAATTTTTTTGTATTTCTTTTCGAGTAAAAAATGGAAATAAATCTATTTTTCTGTCAATCAACTTCAAAAATTCTTCGTATTTTGTATTATATTTTTTTTCACAATCCAGATTAAAATTAATTATATTGTCAATGATCTCATCAGAAATATTTTCCTTATTATACATTAAACTTAAAATTACATTTTCTTTTATAATTTTCGATTTAATTTGGGAACTTTTTTCTATAAAATCGCCAAATATACAAAGGTCTTCCTTTGTACACACAATCTCTAAAATATCTCGATGAACATCTGGATCAAATTTTTGTACAATTTGTAAAAAATTTTTTTGTAGTTCTTTTCGAGTAAAAAATGGAAATAAATCTATTTTTCTGTCAATCAACTTCAAAAATTCTTCGTATTTTGTATTATATTTTTTTTCACAATCCAGATTAAAATTAATTATATTGTCAATGATCTCATCAGAAATATTTTCCTTATTATACATTAAACTTAAAATTACATTTTCTTTTATAATTTTCGATTTAATTTGGGAACTTTTTTCTATAAAATCGCCAAATATACAAAGGTCTTCCTTTGTACACACAATCTCTAAAATATCTCGACGAACATCTGGATCAAATTTAAGTATTTTTATAATTAAATCATCTGGAATATCATAATTAAATAGCTTATATAATAAAACATTAAAATGCCCCTCCCCCAATGGTATATTTTCAGGATATTTCGAATAAACTGAAATGAATTTACTCAAATTTTTTTTACAATGAATTTGATAATTAGAATCTATTTTAGGTAGTTCAATAAAAAACTGTATAGAATCATAAGCTAGTTCATAAAAATTCTCAGTAAAACCATCTGAACCAAAATATTTTGATACATCCTGTTCTATTCTTGGTCGTACGGAACTAACTAATAAGTTTGGAAAGTCGAATACTAATTTTATATAATTTACTTCAGAAACACTAAAATTGTCTTCCCAATTAGAATCAATATAAGGAAACAAAATATTATATTTAAAATTAAATTTAATTTTTTGATAAAAAGCAGGTTTTACTCCCTTTTCATTAAAAACTTCACAAAAATCTTTAAATTCATAACGAATACAGTTCAAAAATATGTCTGAAATATTGTTATAATTTAATTCCCTACTAAAAAATTCTTTTTTTTCAATATTTTTTGGATTTATCAATTTATCTAATATTATAAAAAAACCAGCGTATCTACAATTCAATTGCTTTTGATTTGAGACCACAAAATTACTAAAAGACGAATAGTTGTTATAACTAATATCTTCTGCTAAAATCAATTTTATAAAATGCTCTATAAAATCATTGTTAAAAAGCGATGATTTTGGAATAGCTTTTTCAAAATTCTCTTCAAAAAATTTTTTTACATTTTCTGGATTTTGATAAAAATCATTACGATCAAAATAATAATATTTAATAATTCTTATTATTTCATATACAGCATCCGAATTTAATTTTTCGGATAAATCTTTCCAATAAAATTCAGTTTCTGATTTATTTAGAATTATATTTAATATATCAATTGATGAACAATCTATCTTATTTAAACAGATATATTTTTTGACAAAATCAAAATGACATTCATACAATTTATTAATATTTTCAGTAGTTAAAAATCCTAACTCATAAAAAAGTTTAGTCTTGATTTCTTGCAACTTAGATTTCATCAATAAACTGATTATTTCTTTTTGCGTTTTTAAAGGTTCATATCCTAAATCTTTAAAAAAAGAAAGACAAGTAGAAAATGCTAATAATTGTTTTTCATTTAACTCCTTACAGTATAGGAGGTATTGCTCAAGTTGTTCATTTATAAAAAGTTCAGTGTAAGTTTGTATATCTATAGTATTTACAATCATATTTCTATATTTTGGAAACTGAATTATTTTTTTCATAATATTTACTTTATCAACAAAATGAGTAATAGATTCGAAGCTATTCGTATCCAGTTCCATTTTCAGTAATTTAATAAAAGAATTTATAATTTCTTGTTCAAAAAAAGAATTATCTAAAATTTGACTAATTTTCACCCCGTTGTCTAACATATTTTGAATATCTCGATAACTAAAACTACTTTGGTATTTATCCTCGAATGACCAATTTATTTGGATGTTATCCGTATTGAAATATTTCAAATAATTTCTTTTTTTACTTTCAATATATAATTTTAATATATCCTTATTTTGTAAATCAACTTTTCCTTGTTTTACTAATTTTTCAAAAGCAGAATAATCTCCCCTTGCAATTAATTTTTTGGCTTGCTCAATACGCAATTTTAAATTTAAATCTTTAAACATATCTCATTCCAACTTTCTTTATTCTTATTTTACTAGAAATTAAAAAGATGAACAAGTTATACTTATTCACTTTTCATTTCAAATAAAAGATTTCTCAATTCCATAGCTCGTTCAAAATCCAAGTTTTTGGCAGCACTCTTCATTTCATCTTCGATACGGTTCATTAACTGTTCTTTTTCTTTTTTACTCATTTTCATATCTTTTGTATTTTTTTCATCAATTTGATTACTAATTACTTCTTTTATTTCTTTTTCTATTGTTTTAGGAATAATATTATGCTTAGCATTAAAATTCTTTTGTATTTCGCGTCTTCTTGCAGTTTCTTTTATTGCATAATCCATCGCTTCTGACATAACATCCGCATATAAAATAACGTGTCCATTTGCATTACGAGCAGCACGCCCAATTGTTTGAATGAGACTTCTATTGCTTCTTAAGAAGCCTTGTTTATCTGCATCTAAAATACAAATTAAACTAACTTCAGGTATATCTAGTCCTTCTCGAAGCAAATTAATACCGACCACACAATCGTAAACTCCCATTCTTAACTCTTGAATAATTTTTAAGCGCTCTAACGTTTTAATTTCGCTATGCAAATAAGCTACCTTAATATTCATTTCTTTTAAATAATTAGTAAGTTCCTCACTCATTCGAATTGTAAGTGTTGTAATTAAAACTCTTTCATTTTTTTCTTTTCGGATATTGATTTCATTTATAATATCATCAATTTGACCCATACTTGGCTTCACTTCAATCGTTGGATCTAAAAGGCCAGTTGGACGAATAATTTGCTCAATATATTCTCCATGAGTACGTTCTAATTCATAATCTCCAGGAGTAGCAGATACATAAATCGCTTGATTAATTTTTCTTTCAAATTCTTCGTATTTTAATGGTCGATTGTCTAAAGCACTTGGAAGACGAAACCCATAATCCACAAGCGTTTGTTTGCGCATTCTATCTCCATTATACATTCCACGAACTTGAGGTAACGTAACATGTGACTCGTCTACAACAAGTAAAAAATCTTTTGGAAAAAAATCAATCAAACAAGTAGGAGTTTCTCCTTCATTACGTAAAGCTAAATGCCTAGAATAATTTTCAACACCACTACAAAATCCTGTTTCTTTTAACATTTCTAAATCGTATAAAGTTCGCTCACGAAGACGTTGCTCTTCTAACAACTTATTCTGACTTTTAAGTTCTTCTAAGCGTATTTCTAACTCAGTTTCAATTCTTTTTATGGCTTTTTGCATTTTTTCATCGCTTGTAACGAAATGACTAGCTGGAGATATCGTTACTGTTTTTTTATTTTGAACAAGAGCTCCTGTTACAGGATCAAAACTATAAATACGTTCTACTTCATCTCCAAATAACTCTATACGAATCCCATTAGCGTGTTCATTTACTGGAACAACATCAATTACATCTCCACGTACTCGAAACGTTCCACGATGAAAATCCATATCACTTCGTTCATAGGTCATATCAACCAGCTTATTAATAACAGTATTTCTATTTACAGAATCTCCAACTGTTAAAATTAACATTTTATTAATATATTCTTCTTTTTCTCCTATACCATAAATACATGAAACACTTGAAACTACAATTGTATCTGTATTGTTAATTAATGAAGAAGTAGCCGCATGACGTAATTCATCAATTTCATCATTTATAGAAGAATCTTTTTCAATATAAGTGTCACTAGATGGAACATAGGCTTCTGGCTGATAGTAATCATAATATGAGACAAAATATTCTACATGATTCTCTGGGAAGATCTCCTTGAGTTCCGCATACAACTGTCCAGCAAGTGTTTTATTATGAGCCAAAACGAGGGTTGGTTTGTTCGTTCTTGCTATCACATTTGCTATTGTAAAAGTCTTACCAGTCCCTGTTGCACCAAGTAAAACCTGGTGTTTCTTGCCTTCTTCAATTCCTTTTACTAGTTCTTTTATTGCTTTTGGTTGATCCCCAGCAGGTTCATATTTCGATACTAATTTAAACATTTTGCCCTCCTTATTATGACTACAGTCAGCCAGAATATTCGTGTCCAAAATTCAAAAATTCGTGTCCTGACTAATTTTTAGTGTTTCAAAATCTGACTTTTTTGCTTGGACACGAATGTCGGCCACAAATTTACTAAATAGCACTAAATAACACTAAATGTTACAAGTCAATTTATAATGATATATTCTAACACTTATTTTAAAGCAAAACAAGGAAACACTATATGTTTTCCTTGCTCTTATTTTTACCTTTTTCGTTTTATTTATACATATCTACTAATTATTAGATTCGTATCCAATTTGGTTGAATATTAGATATCTTGTATTATTTCTTTTTGTTTAATTTATAAATATAACTATTTAAATTATCCTTAGACCAGGAGAATAACAAATTATTCTCAATTCTAAAATTTTTCTAAAACTTTCACTTTTAAATAAGTAAGTAAACTTTCATCTGTAAATTCTTCTTGAAACATTTTCGCTTTTTCTAGATAATCTTGATACAAATGTTTTTTGTATTCTAAAAATGTTTTATAACCTGCAAGTTTATAATCAACCATTTCGTCTTTTAATTCTTTAAAAGGAATAAATTCTTCACTAATTACTTCTAAGGTTCCACAATATTCGTTATTTGCATTTACAACCATATAACGCTCACCTACTTGTGTTTTTTTATCAAAAGAATATTTGCGATTCAAAATATAATCTTTTTGGCCATTCAAATAAGCTTCTGCTATTCCTTTTTTCTCAGTATAAAGAGGATAGTAAGAACTATACAACGACGCTTTTTCATTAGTATATCTTTTTAAATTTTCTTTTTCTCTTAATTTTTCCAATCTTTTTGAGTAGCCTAGTAGAAAAAAATAATCTTTTATACTTTTTCTTTTTTTATCATCAATTTCTTTCCATTTTTTATTTAATGTTGTAATTTCTGAACTTTCCTTTTCATCTAGTAAACCAATCGCTTTTAAATAGCTTTGCATTTTCTTTAAACAACTTAATTCTTGTTTGCTATACTCTTCTAAACAATCATCAGGTATATGAAATGTTTCTGGATATCTATAAACACAACTTACTACTTCATCAAAAGAATGACAATGACTCTCCATCATTTGATACTTAGCTTCTTTTTCTTCTGGATCTTTTCGCCCATACATTAAAGCTTCATAGTGATATGTAACTCCACTACTAGAAACATTACCTAGCGCTTCATATAAGCTTATCTGTATATCATAACCAGCTTCTCTATATTCATCAAAATACACCCATTCAAAAGTATCTCGTTTTTTATCCCAAAAAGGATAAGGTAAACTACAATTTTTAATTTTTTTATATCTTTTTTCCTGTCTCCAGAAATAATATTTGTTCTTTAAACTTTTCATAATTATCAAAGCATCCTTATTTATCAATCTTCTACTTTTATACTCCAGTATCCACCATTATCAGGTCCAACTCTTTCAATTATATTATTATCAACTAATTTTTTTAAATTATATTTAACACCATCAGATGTAATATTTAAAAAACTAGCAAGTTCATTTCTTGTAACTTTAGGATTTTCTTTTATTAGCTCTATAATTTTTAATTGATTATTATTTAATTTTGTTTTTTGGGTAGTTTTCTGGGTAGCTTTTTCTAACGATGAGTGAATACACTTTAACATAAAATCTATAAATACATTCGCATTACCATTAACATGGCACTCTGCAATAGAATCATAATATTTTTGTTGATTTAAATATATTTCTTCTTCAATAGGAATATATTCAAACTTTGAATTCCAATCAGTTAAAATTAAACTTACCCAGAATCTAGCCATTCTGCCATTACCATCACTAAATGGATGAATATATACAAAATAATAATGAAATATAGAGGATAAAACTAAAGGATGAATTTTATTTTCATTATCAATCATAAACTCAAATAATTTTTTCATGAGAGATGGGACCAATATAGATTGCGGTGCTGAATAAATTACTTCATTTCCTTTTTTTACTCCTTCACCATGATTTCTATAATAACCATTGTCATCATCAAAATACTTCATCATTAGTGTATGAGCTTTTAAAAAATCATCTTCATCTTTCCAGTTATATTCATTTATATGTTCATATAATTCATTAGCATTTTTGACTTCTTGAATTTCTTTTCTATCGCCTAAAACAAGTTTTTTTTCCACAATATTCTCAACTGATTCTATTGATAAAGAATTTGCTTCAATCGCTAATGATGAATGAATTGATCTAACCTTAGACTTAATTTGTAATTTCCTTTTTTTATCACTATCATCAACAATAATTAAATCAAGTTTTTTTTCAATTTCCTTTATAATTTTTTTATTATCATCTGTGATATAAAATACTGGTGTTATTGAAGCTATATTTTTCATTTTTTATCCCTCCATTTCTATAAATTTTTATAGTATTATATTAAGAACACGAATGAATACAACTCTTAGCCACAAATTTTATTTGTTCATCTAATATTACCTAGTGTTATTTAGTCCTTTTTTGTGTATTAAATGATATTAAATAGCACTAAATATAAGGGTTTTAGGAGTGTCGCTATAATACGAAACAAAATAACATACATGATTCTCTGGGAAGATCTCCTTGAGTTCAGCATATAACTGTCCTGCAAGTGTTTTATTGTGTGCCAAAACAAGGGTTGGTTTGTTCGTTCTTGCTATCACATTTGCGATTGTGAAAGTCTTACCAGTCCCTGTTGCACCAAGTAAAACCTGGTGTTTCTTGCCTTCTTCAATTCCTTTTACTAGTTCTTTTATTGCTTTTGGTTGATCCCCAGCAGGTTCATATTTCGATACTAATTTAAACATTTTGCCCTCCTTATTATGACTACAGTCAGCCAGAATATTCGTGTCCAAAATTCAAAAATTCGTGTCCTGACTAATTTTTAGTGTTTCAAAATCTGACTTTTTTGCTTTTACACGAATGTCGGCCACAAATTTCATTTTCTGGACTAAATAATACTAAATAACATCAAACATAACAAAATAGTAAAATTACGAAATAATTCTATCATTTTTAACCCATAAAAACAAGGAAACTACTATCATTGCCTTGCGATTTATTTACTTTAATAAAGGAAGTATATCTCCAACCCATGTTTCTTGTTGCTCTAATAATTCTGAATCATTTGAAAAATCATTTTCTTTTATTATTATTTTTGGTTTTACACTTTCAATAAATGGTTCTAACTCACTTAAAAGTCTTCAATAATTTTGGCATTATCACCATAAACATCTATAGTTATTCTTTCTAAAATATTTCCCATTTTAAAACTAACTATTTTATTTGCTTTAACATGAATAGTAACTCCAATTTTATGGATTTCTTCTATTGTTTTTTCTCATACTTAAACCTTATTTCAAATTATCTTGTAATTTAGCAATTAATTACACATTGACTCATTATCAAATTTCATTGAATAATCACCTATAAAAATATCTTTGTTTTTATCTAAAGTATTACAGACCACCATAGTTATATCTTTTTCTTTTGATTTATAAATAATTGTTCCACCATCTGATAAAATATCTTTGTTTTCTAGTTTGTTTGTAATTTCTTCAATGCTTCTATCAAAAGTTTGATTAACATTAAGAATAAAATCTTTTAAAGCCCAAATGCTACCATTAATAATATAAAATTCATCGATATTGCCTGCTAAATAAATTGTTCTACCATTATTGTTATAATAATCATTAAATTTATTACTATTATGAACCTCTGATTTTAATAGGTATACGTCTATTTGTGATACACTATAAGGTCCTCCTTGTATAAACTTAATATATCTAGAATTAATATTCGTTTGTCTAATAAATTCTTCTTGTTTTTCTTTACTATTATTAACTAAAGCAACAATAACTTGATTATTTTCTTCATCTTTAGAATACCCACCTAAATTACTACGATCAACATTTTCATTACCAAAATATTCATTCACTTTGTCATAGGCATCTTTCAATCCTTCTGTATTTTCTTTAATAGGTAAAGTGTTCGTTTCCCATTTAAAATAAGTTCTCTGTGTTATACCGCTATAAATATCGGTTTCTACTAAAATCCCTACATCCTTTTTATGAAACGATGAATAAGTTTTTGTTACTTTTATAATAGGACTATTATTAAATAGGATAGCTTGGGCTGTATCTAATAATATAATTCCTATTATAATACTAATAACAACTAAAGTAATTTTAAAACTTTTTTTCATATTCATTCCTCCACTCAAAAAAGTTTTCTTTTATTCAATTATATCAAAAAAAGAACAAATGATAAATCGAATTATTTTATTTCTTTATCATCTGTTCTTCCAATTAAATAATCAACTGAAATATATTATAATATATTGAAATTACTAAATCCTTCACATAAAAATTCTTATGTTAATTTATTTTCTTTACAAATCTCTTTTAACCTTTATAATAATCCCAAGAGATAATCTATTGAAATTTTATAATAATTAGCTAATTCATTACTTTTTTCTAATTTCATATCATTAATCGTATTTTCCTATCTAGAATAAGTATTTCGTTTTACTCCTAAAATATCAGCTATTTCCTTTTGCTTTTTTAAAACCTAAATCGAACTTCCTCGTATCTTGTAATCACATCAAAGCGAGAAATCATAAAATCACCTATATTCATTTTAATTTAATAAAGTATCCCCCTTTGTTTTGATCGCAATTAAAGAAAAGACTACTTTTCTTTATTACAACTTTATTTTTTCCATTCAATTTCTTTAAAAATAATTTCACAAATTTTTTCCTGCAAATTATCTGGTAAAGGACTTCCTCCTGCATGTTTATGACCTCCGCCACCATTAGGAATCGTTAAAACAGAAACGTCTACTTCTTCTTTATAAGCACGATAACTAACACTTCTATCCACATTAATGACCACTGCAATCTCTATGTCTAGTTTTTCTACCATAGCATGTCCTAAATAGGATCTATTTTGTTCTGTAAAAACAATACCTACAGACACACCCATTATTTTAGCAAATAAAATATGTTTCATTTTTTCTTCAATATAATTTTTAACTTTTTCTTCATGAAGTTCAATCAATAATTTTTCTATATCAGAAAAATCAAAATTTTCATTTTCTAAAATATAAGAATAAAAGTGTTCTATATATCGTTCTCTACCATAAATTGAATACAAATTACCAAATCGAAAAGATTTTTCTTTTTTATCCTCTATAAAATCATAAGTATCCATTTCTCTTACCAATTCAACCATTTCTCTCACACATGGTTTTACAAGAATATCCTTTTTACTGACTTCTTTCAAAAAATTATAAAACAATGTAGTTCCACATTCTTTTTTACCATCTTGTTGTTCAACAATAACTTCTACAAAAGGATAATCATTTAAAAACAATTGACTTTGGTGATGGTCAAAAACTTTAATTTTTTCTAAAAGAATTTGATTGCTTTCTATTTCATCAGCAAGAGCTTTACTCATTGCTAAATCTACCACATATATGAAAGAATATTTTTCTTGATTTTTAATTGCCTCTTTTAAAATCAAATCTACTTCTCCTACTTCACATGAAAATATATCTAGATCACTAAATACAAGTTTTGCCAAAATAATAGGAAATGCACCATCAGCATCCGCTCCATGAGTTATTAAACAAATTTTGTTCATAAATTCTTTCAAATCCTTTCCAAAAATTAATTATATTATACATCAATATACATCAAAAAAAGAATACTTTTAGGTATTCTTAAAAATTATTTTTTCACTAAAACTCGAGTTCCTTTTTCAACATAACTATAAATTTTCATAGCAGGATCTTGAAGCAAATTAATGCATCCATGCGAACCGTTTGTTAAATAAGTATCGCCTCCAAACATTTCTGCACTACGCCACCCATCTGCATCATGAAGTCCTTCTCCAAAATTATAATACATCATTATATCCACATACGCTTTATAACCAGGCCCTCTTAAATAATCTTGTTTTTTAAATTTATAAATTTCGAATAATCCTTCATCAGAAGGCGTATCAGGATGACCAGATATTATAGGAGTTTCTAAAATAACCACATTATTTTGATACAATTTTAATTGTTGATCACTAAGGTCAACTACTACAAAAACATCGAAAAGCTCTTCTAAAAAATTTTTATCCACATACCCAATTAGATCATTTATTTGAACTAAATATTGACCGTCAATCTCCTCATATACTTCTAAGCATTCTCGAATTGGTAATGTAATTATCTCTTCACTATTACTTTTAGAAATTTCAGCTGGTATTCTCATTTCTTTTTCCTCTGTAGTATAAAAAACTTTCTGAATATCGCCTTTAATTTTGTAAGTAGTTGTTTTAGAAGTATATTCTCCACTTACATAACGTTCTTCTCCATAGTACAAAACTTTATACCAACCATTATTTAGTTCATCTAATAATTCTAAAGAATGTCCTTCTACTAATTTTCCAGCTAAATCAGCTTCCAAGTAAGGAGCTTTTCTTATATTTACATTGGTATTGGCAATAACACTAGGCACTTTAATAAATTTACTTGCATTTTCTTCTATAGTTTTACACAAGAGTGCTTTGGCATACGAAATTTTTTCTGTTAGAGTATCTATTCTTATTTCAGAATTCATAACCGCTTTATCCATGGAACAAGAATTTTCAAACTTAATCTTGTTTTTCTCTTCAGCTAATTTTGTCATTTTTGCACTTATAAGACTTGCTAACAAAACATACAATAAAATTTTTTTATTCCTTATTTTATTCATTTTTCATCAATTCCTTTTTCAAACAGAAGATTATTATAACATATAAAAAATAATATGCAATAAAAATTATTTAATTGTTGGTGATGAAAAAAGAATTTTCACAGGTCCTAGATTTTTGATTGTTCTTTTATTTTTCAACAAATTTTCATACAAGATTCTTTGGGAAACTCTCATAGCACCGCCATAACGATTTCCACCTTGTACAATATAAGTATCAGAATAATCTACTGTTCCCCAACTTCTAAAAGATAAAAAATCATGAACAATTCCATCATATCCGTCATAAAACATATCATAAAAGGCTTGTTTTGCTAATTTAAATTTCTTTTCATAATCAGAATTAGAAGAATTTAAATACAATCTATAACTTCCATTTTCGTAGACCGCAAATTGTTTTGATGCTATAAATTGTAAGTAAGGATTAATCCCTTTTTTAGAATAATAAGAATCTGTAATGCGATTAAAAAATACATTAGAGACCCAATACAAATCATAATAACTCCATGCTCCTTCAGCAGATACCCCAGCAACAACAGCATCCAATTGTTCTTTAGATTCAAATGCATAGTTCTCTAAAATATAATTTTCTTTTTCTTCGTTTATTTTTTCATACAATTGCAAAATCATTTGTTCTTCTCTCGTTAATTGATTATCTGATTTCTTTAATATAGAAATATAATCTTGAAAATCAATATTATAATAATTTAAAATAAAGTTTTCTCGATCCTTTAACGAATAAGATGCTAAAAGCTTCCAAAAGATTTCTGTCTTTTCTTGATCCGAAAATGTTTGTATTTCGAAAATAAAATTAACTTTTTCTTCTAAAGTTATAGAATTATAGGAGGCATCATAATAAACAAGTGCTTGAACAAGTTGTTCTTTTGTAAGAGTATCGTTATTTAATAAAACACGAAACAGACTTTCAAAAGAAACCACGTCTGCTTTTATAATTTCTTCTAAAAGTAAATCCACAGTAATATTTTCAATTGTTAATAAATCATTAAATACATTTTGAAAAGAAGTATTTGGAATTAACAAAGTAAACCAAATTTTTTGCTTTAAAGTAAAATGTTCAGATTTTATAAAATCAAATTTTTCTTCATAGGTTGCTCCTTGATATTGAATTATATATTCCATATTTTCAGATTGTGAAAGTCCAGAATTCAACAACAAAAAATGTGAAACTTCTTCAAAACTAGTAAGATTTGAATTCAAAATCGCATTTATTTTACTTTCCATACTTAAATCATTTATTGAAAGAATATATAAAAAAATATTTTTAGAATCAGTACTACCAGAATGAATTATTTTATCCAGCTTTTGATTTATTGAAATATCTTCTTGCAAAAACAGGGCAAATTGTTCTTCATAATTTATCTCTTTTAATGAATTTTTTTGACTTTCATTGAAAGATTTTGGAAATCGAAAAACAATTGTGTCATCAATAAATTCTTGAATATCCTCAATAATTGTAGTATTTAATAAGTTTAAATCAATATTTTGAATAAAGCCATACCAAAGATTTAAATAAATTATAATAGCAACAGATAAAATAAATTCTTTAGGTATTTTCTTTTCATTTGCTTTAGAAGACAAAAATGAAATATCATTAGAAACAAACATACAATTTGTCGCCTCATTATCTCTTAAAAAATATTCAAAAGGATGGTATTCTACAATTTCCATTTTTTGCATTTCTTTTAATTTATCTATTAAAAAATCTTCTACTGTCTTACTTAGAATAGTACAATCTAATAATTCTAATATTGGTCTTTTTTCTAAATCCTCTATACTCTTTTTCACAGGTTCTACTTTTTGCAAAATCTCATGATAAACTTTTAATTTACGATTTTGTACCGCCTCACCATTTCTTATAGAATCTATCGAATTATTCTTTTTTAAATTAATGTATTGTTTTGAAAATTTTTCCAATACCGTTTTATAATTTTTATTTAGAATAACTAAAGATAAAATAATCATATTTAAAGTTAAAAACACAACTGTATTATTCTCTTTTTTCACAAAAAACCTCCTTAAATGCCTCGTACATATTAATATAAATTTAAAATAAAGTCAATTCGAAAATATTTAAAAATGAGTTATTATTATAACTTTCTACTTTTATCTACAAATTACTAAGTGTATAAAATCTTATAAAAACTTAGTTAAAAAGTAAAAAGTTGTGATAAAAAGGATTCCCTAAATTGAAAAATGAACCGCACCACAAGGTGCGGTTCATTTTTCAATTTAGGAAACTTCATTTAATGAAGTTTTTTATTTCTAATCAAATAAATTTTTAATCTTCTTCGTAAACAGATCCTGTTACATCCAACTTTAAATAAACATACTCTCCAATTATATCCACAGTTGCTTCTTCACTAATCCAAACATTTAAATAAAAAGTAATTGTTTCTCCTGGATTAATGGTAGATGTCTGTAAAACTCTTTTATTATCCTTTAATTCAAGCTCATTTAAAGCTTTAGAAGGAGTAGTCACAGCATCTTTACCAGCTACTTGAGTTTGTAAGGAATGTCTTATTAAACTATGATCTACAAATTTAGAGCCATTAGGGACTTCAGAAACATTATCATAAATTAATAAATCATATTGCATAGGAAGAGTACCCGTATTTGTAACTCCTAATGAAAAACGACAACCACCTGTTTTAGACCCTGTACTATCAGATTGGGGCGTTAAACAATTGTTCTCAGCATTTTCATCAACATTTATTGTATTTCCTTTACTATATTCGATAACAAGACTACCAGCTGTTACAATTTGGTTTTCTCGATTATTATTTACTTGTAAAAATAAAGCATAGCTCGTACCAATAACAACAAGTGTAAGAGCTATTACTACAAAAGCGATGACTTTGGTCTCTCTTTTAAAGACTTTCTTATAGTTCATATAATCACCATATATAAATAATATCAAAAATATCCCTTTTTTACAAGAAAAAAACTACGCAGTCGTAGTCTCATTTTTTAAATCAAAATCCATAATTAAAGTCTTTGATTGTTGATCATTTCCTGTCATAGAATTTAACCATAAACGAACTTCATATTTTTTTGTGTTTCCTAATATCTGAGCAGTATCTAAAACAAATATATAATAATTATCTTCTTCTTGTCTGTATAAATCTTTTAAAGAATAAATCATATTGTCAATTCCTATGTTTAAAAACTGATAATCTAAAGTTGAATTTTTATCTATTTTTAAAATAAGAGTATATTCTTCTAATGTATAAGTACCATTAATTACCGAAACAATACATGGTTTTAAATTTTGCATAGCTTCTTCATCACGCATAGGAAACATATTGTATTGTATAGGACTATCTACTTTTATATTTGTATAATGCATACTAGAAAAAGTAGAAATAGAATTTGAAAACAATTGAGCATTTTTACTCTGCCACAAGTAAGTAGAAACAATTGCAAAACATAAAACAAAAGTAATTTCCAATATTTTTTTTAAAATCAACCTATTAATGTCTTTCTTAATTTTCATAACACTATAATCCCCTTAATTGTTTTCTATTATACACAAAAAAAACAATAATGCAAGCATTATTGTAAAAAAAGTCCTTTTTTCCTATTTTTCACAGTCAAAACCTAATTCATTCATATATTCTAAATATTTCTCTACTGAATCAAGTGATTGATCTTGGTTCTTTTTTAAAATCATATTTTTATGATATACAATTTTCAAATTTTCTTTTTCATAGTCAATTGAATAATATGTATTATTTTGATTTATATAATTATCTATAAAATATTGATAATCGGCTTCATTTTTAAAGAAAATTGTATCTTGATATCGTCCATTATTGATTTTATTCTCAAGAACAAAAAATTCATATTCTTCAACAAAGTGAAACTGACTTTTATTACTCATATCACTTGTTTTCTCTAAAGTTTTACATAAATAAGAGTTGGCTTTAGCTTTATCAAGTATTTCTTGCTCTTTTACAGGAGGTTCAGAAACATTATTTTTTTTCTTTAAAAATATTAAATACAAATCACCCGCTACAATAAATAATAGGATTGTAAAAAGCAATACAATTATTTTATTCTTTTTCATAATCCGCCTTCTTTCTAATAGTAACAAATATGATCTGCTTCATTTAGTGTTCCACCATTTGGACAAGTATAATTATGACATATATCCGGACATCTATCGTAGCAAGTTTCTTCAGTTTCATCTCCATCACAACAAGTAGCAGATCCACACGCATCCCCTGCTCCAGGAGGACAATTACATCCACCATCTTGATCCCCTGCATCACAGCAAGGTACATGATCTCCATGGCATATAGTACAATCATGTGGGTTACAATCTTTTACACAAGGATATGGATTATCAATAGCTGGATAATTGTGAGCCACATAGAAAGATACACTAGATTGTAACCCATTGTTTC
>CANPIX010000009.1 GCA_947574215.1 uncultured Mycoplasmatota bacterium
CAACCACTGGAAACTATACAGGAATCTATGATATGAGTGGAGGGGCCTGGGAATACGTGATGGGTGTAATGCTAAATGCTGATAATACAGTAACAGTAAATGGAATAACATCAATCGAAAGAAAATATTATGATACATACCAATATGGTACAAGTAATATAACATACAATCGAAGAATTTTAGGGGATGCAACAGGAGAGATGGGACCATTTTCGAATGCCAAGTATGGAAGTCAAACTAGACAAATCAGTTCTTGGTATAAAGATGAAGCATGGTTTTTGAATTCTTCAGCTCCTTGGTCTAGGCGTAGTGGCGATTACACGCTTGGTATGAGCAGTGGTATTTTTAGTTATGCTAACAGTAATGGAAGTTTAGATATAGGCTATGGTTTTCGAACGGTTTTATCTTTATAACTTAGTTTCTCCTATTTATTATTAACAAAAATTGGTTGTAAAAAAATGTAAATAACATTTACTTTTTATGGGAGAGTCGATATAATAAAAAACATAAATTTTGGGAGATGATGATGTTTTGAAAAATACTTTGCCAGTATTACTACTTAAAAATTTGATTCTTCTCCCTAATCAAGACGTAAAATTAGAACTAAATACAGATTTAAGTCGAGATGTTGTTTTTTTAGCTAATGAATCTTATCACAATGAACTTATTGTGATGTCCTTAAAAGATCAAAAAGAAGAACTTCCAGATGTGAGTGATTTACCAAGTATAGCTATTGTTGCAAAAATAAAAAGTAAAATTTTACTTCCTAATGGAAATTTGCGTGTGACCTTAAGAGGTTTGTTTCGTGCTGAAGTTGGTAAATTACTTAATAATAAAGAAAACGAAAATATTTTGGAATGTTCTTTTCTTAAAATGGATATTCCTAAGTATGATGAAGTTGAAGCTTTAGCCGTCAAAAGAAAATTGGAAGAACTTGTAAATATTTATGTAAATAGTGTGGGAGTTTCCAATAGTATTTTAAATTTAATAAAAGATTTAAAAGATTTAAATAAATTAACGGATGTTGTTGCTTCTTTTCTTCCTCTTTCTTTTTCACGAAAATTAGAATATATTGAAGAGATGAATCCAGTTTTTCGTGCCAATCGTTTGTTAGAAGATTTACATTTAGAATTGGAAATTATTAAGTTAGATCAAAAATTAGAAGAAAGCTTACAGTTAAGTTTAGAAGAAAGCCAAAAAGAATTTTTATTAAAAGAGAAATTAAAGGAAATTGAAAAAGAATTAGGAATTGCGGATTCTAAAGAAAAAGAAGTGCTTTATTATGAAAAAAAATTAGAAAAAAGCAATATTGAAAATCCTAAGATTGTTGTGAAAATAAAAAGTGAAATCAAAAAATTAAAACGAATGGGAGAAACAAGCCCAGAAGTTTCCAATGTACGAAATTATTTGGATTGGATGTTTAGCTTACCATGGAATCAATATTCAAAAGATGAAAAAAATTTTGATTCTGTAAAAAAATCTTTAGATAAATCTCATTTTGGAATGAATGAGGCGAAAATGAAGGTTGTCGAGTATGTGGCAGCAAAAAATCATAGTCAATCCATATCTACACCAGTACTTTGTTTAATTGGTCCTCCTGGTTGTGGAAAAACTACTTTTGCAAAATCTATTGCTGATAGTTTGCATAAATCGTTTTTTAAAATGAGTGTAGGTGGTTTAAACGATAGTGCAATTTTAAATGGACATAGAAGAACGTATTTAGGGGCGAGTCCAGGAAAAATTATAGAAGGTCTAAAAAAATGTGGGACAAAAAATCCAGTGTTTTTAATTGATGAAGTCGATAAAATGGTTAAAGATTATAAAGGAGATCCTGCGAGTGTTTTATTAGATATTTTAGATGAGTCGCAAAATAAAACTTTTGTTGATAATTATATTGAAGAAGAATTTGATTTATCGTCAATATTGTTTATTTTAACCGCAAATCGAAAAGAAGATATTCCGTATGAACTTAAAGATCGTTTGGAAATAATAGAACTTTCTAGTTATACAGTATTAGAAAAAATGTCTATTGCTAAAAAATATCTTATTCCTAATATTTTAGAAGAACATAATTTATCTTCAAAGAATATTAAGTTTTTAGATTCTTCGTTAAAAGAAATTATTTTAAATTATACAAAAGAAGCAGGAGTAAGAGATTTAAAACGGATTTTGGTAAGAATTTTGCGAAAGTTAATTGTGGAGAATCATTATGAGAATGTCAAAATTACTAATGATAATTTGTTTTCTTTTTTAGGGCCCAACAAATATGAGAGTGGCGGAGTTTTAGAAAAAAACTTACCTGGAATAGTGAATGCTTTAGCTGTTTACTCAAATGGTGGAGAAGTGATACCTATTGAAACTTGTTGTTATCATGGAACTGGAAAAATAAAAATTACTGGGCAAGTTGAAAAAATTATGGGAGAAAGTATAGAGGTATCTCTTAGCTATATACTAAACAATAAAGAAAAATTTGATTTGCATATTGAAAATTTTCAAACGAAAGATTTACACATTCACTTTTTAAATGCTTCTGTTAAAAAAGAAGGGCCAAGTGCAGGTATTACTATTACAACCGCTTTATTAAGTTTATTGAAAAATAAAAAAATTTCTTCTACGATTTCAATGACAGGAGAAATGACTTTAAATGGTTTTGTTCGAAAAGTTGGTGGTTTAAAAGAAAAATTAATTGGTGCTTCAAATGCAGGAATGAAAGTCGTTTTTATTCCTAAAGAAAACCATAATGATTTAAAGGATGTTCCAGTAGAAGTTTTCGAAAAATTAGAAATAATAGAAATTACAAATTATGAGGAATTGTATAAATGGGTATTTAAAGAAAAAAATTGAGATTATTGTTTTTATTAAGTATATTTATATGAAATACTGTGCATGTCATAGTATTTTTTCTATTCTTTAAACTTAGAAAAAGTAATATTTCTATGAATAAAAAAAAAGTGAATTCATAAAATGGAATAAGAAAGGGTGAAAGAAATGAAAAGTATAGTTCCTTATACAAAAGAAATTGAATTTAAAACAAAAATTGCAGAGATATGTAGTATATCATTGGAACATGAATTGAATATTTTAGAAAATGAAATAGAAGGTAATTTTATTGTTTCAGGAGAATATAAAAGTCATGAAGTAAGTGTAAATAAAGAGCCATTTCATTATAAATTACCATTTACTTTAGAAGTTACAGAAGATATTTTAAAAGAATCTATTGATTTTGAAATTACAGATTTTACTTACGAAGTTATGGCAAATTCTACATTAAAAGTAAATATTGAATTTTGTGTAACAGCCGATGAAATGGAAAAAATAGAGGAAGCAGAAGTGGAAGAAGTTTTAGAACGAGAAATAGAAGAAAAGGAAGAAATTCGTGAATCAGTAATGGAGGAAATTAAAGATTTATTTCCTGAAGCAGAGGAAGAAATAGTGGAAGAAAAAGATGAAAAATTAGAAGAGCGTTTGGATGAAGAAAGTGAAACGATTATTTTGAGTGCTATGCAAGAAAAAGAAGCAGAATTTGCTACGTATCATATTCATATCGTGAATGGTAGTGATTCAATTGAGAGCATTTGTACTTTGTACAATACAGATACCAATACTTTAAAAGAATACAATAATGTAGAAAGCATAAATGTAGGAGATAAACTTATAATTCCTTGTTTCGATGAATAAATCCATTGAAGTTTTAAAGAAGATATACAAGCCCTATCGATATACCATTTTAGGAAAAGTAACAATTTTAAACACGACTTCTGGGGATTTTGTAGTTAAGGAAAAATGTGAAAAAGATATTAAAGAATTGTTTTCTTATTTAAAAAGTCGTAATTTTCATAATTTTCCCAAACTTATTGATGAGTCAAGAAGTGATGTCAATGTATACGAATATATTGAAAGTGTTGCGATGCCAGAAGAACAAAAAGCACTTGATATGATTGAAATAATTAGTAATTTACATAATAAAACAACGTATTATAAAACCGTAACGGAAGATGATTTTAAAGAAATTTATGACAATATAAAAAGTAATATTCTTTATTTAAAAAATGAATACACTCAATTCTATGATGAAATAAAAAGAGAGAAGTTTATGTCTCCTTCTCATTATTCTTTAATTCGAAATATATACAAAATATTTTCTGCGCTTGATTTTGTAGAAGCTCAATTAGAGGAATGGTTTTTACTTGCAAAAGATCAAACCAAAAAAAGAGTTTCGTATGTTCATAATCATTTAAGCTTAGACCATTATATTAAAAACGATGAAGACTATTTAATTAGTTGGGAAAAATGTAGAGTGGATTCACCGATCATTGACTTGGTTAAGTTTTATCAAAATGATTATTTGAAAATACATTTTAGTGTCATTATATCTAAATATTTTGAAAAAGTAAATTTAAGTGATGATGAAAAAAAATTGTTTTTTCTTTTGATTTCTTTACCTCCTAAAATAGAATTTACAAAAAATGAGTTTAAAGATTGTCAAACGGTAAGAAAAGTACTGGATTATGTATTTCTTACAGAAGAGTTAGTGAGGCCATATTACTCGGTACAAGAGAAAGATTAGAATAAATATTTCTAAAAGTAATACGAAAATATTAAAACGCAGGGGTAAAATAAGGGTTATCAATAATTGATAAAAGATTAAAATACAT
The DNA here is from genome assembly GCA_947574215.1 of uncultured Mycoplasmatota bacterium. GTDB lineage: Bacteria > Bacillota_I > Bacilli_A > RF39 > UBA660 > MGBC108787. The sequence continues at coordinate 4,656 of CANPIX010000009.1, forward strand.
AAAGCAAATATCGCTAATATTGTAAAAAATCCTCCTCCACGATTATTATTGCAAGGCGGTGGAGGACAAGGTCTATTGTTAAACATATAATCACCTATGGTATTGTATGTTTTTTTTATGAAAAGGAAACCTTTACAAAATTCTTGTAGTTTACTATAATAAAGACAATAGGATGTGGCACAATGAAGAAAAAAAAGGGATTTGTTTTTGTAGAAACTTTAGTGGTCGTTGCAGTTTTGACGGCCTCTTTGCTTATGCTTTATTCTACCTACAATGCGGTGATTCAAAAAGAAAAAACACGAATAAAATATAATGATTCGGTTTACTTATATCGAACGTATTATATTGAAAAGTTTTTTCGTAATTTTCGATTGGATGTAGTAGCTTCAAAATTAAATAATACGGATGCGAATCGTCTTTTAATTCTTTCTGGCTTCGGTTGCACAGGAGATCTATTTATGAACGAAGAAGACAACATCGGTTTGTGTGAAATATTATTGCAAGATCTTCATGTTACTAATTTGTATTTGGCTTATAATGATCTAAGTCGTTTGCAAACGTGTGATAATCAAATTGGAATTTGTGAAGCTTTGGTACAAGTAAATTCTCCAATGGCGGATTATTTAAAAACAATTGGTGGAGCAGGAAAATCAGGATATCGAATTATTGTGGAATATTCTGAAAATAAAGATGGTACACGTTGTGAAGGAGAAAGTTGTCAATTTTATTATGCCACTATTAGTTTGGGGGATTTGCTATGAAATTAAATAAAAAAGGGGTCACTTTAGTAGAATTGATTATTAGTATTTCTCTGATTTCTATTGTAATTATGTTTTTGTTTCGCTTGCTTGTTGATGTACGATATAGTGAAAACAATACGGATTATAATCGAGAAAATCAACAAACAAGAGCAATCATTATTAAAACGTTGGAAACTGATTTTTTGGAAAGAAAATTGATAGGCCTAAAAGAACTTCCGAGCAATGCAAATGAATTTCGTTTGGAATTGCAATATGCAGATCAAACCACAGGAAAATTGAATGTGTATGAAGATAATATTTTATACACCAATAGTTTGGGAACAGAGAAGTGGTTTTTGAAAAAAGAAAAAGAGAATACAAAATTAAAACCCAATTGTGTAACGTATCAAACCAGTTTATCTAAAAATGTGGAAGGGGAATTCTTTTATATTCAATTTACAATTCCTATTAGTGTAAATCCTAACAAAAAAAATTACATAGATGATTTGGAATTTTTCTATTTAGGTGAGAAAAAAGATATTTTGGAAAATTCTTTTCCTATTGGACGTAGTACTTTAGGAAATTATAATGCAAATCAGTGTGGATAAAGTGGCATGAATTACTCTAGAAAAAAAGAAAGGTTTGTAGGCAATATTTTCTTCTTGAATAATGTTTTTTATTTGCGTGTGAATACTAAATCCACCGAAAGAAATAAATAGCGAAGCTAATACTTCTTTAAGAGGAATATTAATATTTAAGGAAGGTAGCTTTGCAAGACCACCTGTTGCTTCTAAAATTCCATTTAAAATACATTGAAATAGAGGAGAGGAAAAAACAACGGTGGTAGTTTCACAAATAAGAAAATAAAACAAAATCGTACCCAAAATTAGAAGCAATGTATCCATGCTTCTTTTTAAACTTTTTGAAAGCGTTTTGGAAAAAGTTGAAGGAACAAACGTTAAGCTTTCTTTTTTTTCATAAGGATATTTTCGAAAAAAGAAAGCAATAGCAAAATTTAAAACGTATTGAATCAATATTACTTTTAAAGTTATGGAAGTAGAATGAAATATAGTTTGTAACATATTGTATAAAAAAAGAGGATTTAAAAAACAAGAATACGTTAAAATAACACTGGCTTCTTTTCTGGAAATTTTATTTTCTTTTACTAAATTGGTTATTAAATACGCGTTGGTAGGGGTTCCAGAAAACATAGACATAATAAAAATATAAGTGGCCATAGTGGAAAAACCAAATATTTTTCTAAATATTTTCGATAGACTTTTTTCTATAAAGAAATAAAAATTGTAATTCATTAAAATATCATTAATTAAAAACATTGGAAATAAAGAAGGAAAAACATTTTCAAGAAATAAAAAACATCCTTCTAGAATACATTTTTTAAAAGTTGCGTTTTTTAGAAATAGCAAAAAAACAAAGACTAAAGTAAAAAAAACGTAAATAGAATTCTTTTTTGAATAATTTTTCATATTATCACTTTCATTTGATATAATTAATAAGGTGAAGAAACATGATTAATAAAGTATATGATAAAATAAAGAAAATCTTAAAAGAAAATTATAAATTTTTGATTACTTTGGTTGTTTTATTTCTTTTTTTCTTTTATGAACTTCCGTTTGTTGTTTATAGACCAGGAGGAACGATTGATTTACAATCACGAATTACAGTTGAAACAAGTTATAAAGCCGAAGGAAGTCTTTCTATGTCTTACGTTTCTATGATGAAAGGAAATATTCCATTTGTTTTATTATCTTTTGTATTGCCAAATTGGGATTTAGTAAAAACAAACAGTATCACTTTGGAGGATGAAAGTGTTGATGAATCTATTGTTCGGGATCATTTGTCTTTAGAAGAAGGGCTTGATAATGCGGTCATAAGTGCGTACCGTTTAGCCAATAAAAAGATTGAAATTAAAGAAATATTTCCTGTTGTTGCCTATATTACAAAAGAGGCACAAACGGATTTGAAAGTTGGAGACATTCTACTATATGTTAATGGAAATAAATTTACAGAATTGAAAGATTTACAAGTGTATATTAATTCTTTAGAAAAAGATCAAGTTGTTCATTTCCAGGTTTTAAGAGAAGAAAAAGAATTAGAATGTACCGCAAAAGTGTATGAAATGGAAAAAGATTTAAAAGTTGGAATTTCTATTCTTAATAAATACCGTTATGAAGTAGATCCTAAAATTAAAATTGAAACAAAAGAGAGTGAATCAGGATCTTCTGGAGGATTAATGACAGCTCTTGCAATCTACAATGCCTTAACAGAAGAAGACATTACTAGAGGTAAAAATATTGTAGGGACAGGAACTATTTCTATAGATGGACAGGTAGGAGAAATTGGGGGAATCAAATATAAGCTTTTGGGAGCTGAAAAAGCACACGCTGATTTGTTTTTATGTCCTTATGAAAACTATGAGGAAGCAAAAGAAGTAAAAGAAAAAAATAAGTTGCAATTGAATATTCTTCCTGTAAAATCTTTAAAAGACGCTGTTCAAATTTTAGAAAAGTAAATTAATACTTTTCAAATACTAGATTTTAGTCTATAATGTTAAGTGAAGAATAGAAAAATAAGGTGAAGTTTATGCGTTTGAAGTATCGTATTCCATTAGCAATTATAGCTATTTTAATGATTGCAATTTTGTTTGTTGCGAGCAGTTATGCTCTTTGGAATGTTACGATTTATCAAGAAACAGAAAATATAATTGAAACAGGATGCTTTTCTTTAGAGTTTCAAGATGTCAGTTCTTCTATTCATTTAGATAATACTTATCCTATAACTGATGAAAAAGGAATGAAAACAACGCCTTATCAATTTAAAATTACAAATACTTGTACTGTAGATGCAAAATATACGATTTATTTAAATACTTTAGAAGTAGATGGAACAAAATTAAGTGATCATTTAATAAAGTATTCTTTATTAAAAAAAGATGGAGCTGTTGCAGTGGCAATGCCTTTGGATACGGCTGAATTGAACTTGGATACATCGCATTTTACTTTTGATAAAAAGATCGTAAAATCCTATGAAATTGGTTCTGGCACTTTGAAAGGAAAAACTTCTGAGACTAGTACCGATGGAGAAAGTGCAACTTACAATTTACGACTATGGATTGATGAATCTGCGACTAATACTATTGCAGGCCAAACTTTTGAAGCGGGAATTTCAACAATTGCTTATGCAACTAAATTGGAAGACTAAAATGTTTTAATTGGTAGTTATCTTTAAAAAAAGATAACTTTTTTATAAAGCAATAATTAGCACTTGGTATTGACAAGTGCTAATTATTGTTTTATAATGAGGCTAAGAAAAGAGGGATAATATGTACAACAATCAAGAAGAGAATCAAAATGTTTTAGAAAAATATGGCCGTGACATTGTTGCAAGTGTCCTAGAAAATAAAATAGATCCTGTCATTGGAAGAGAGGATGAAATACGTGATATAATTCGAATTCTTTCAAGGAAAACAAAGAATAATCCTGTATTGATTGGAGAACCTGGAGTGGGAAAAACGGCCATTGTGGAAGGACTTGCTGAAAGAATAGTTGCAGGAGATGTTCCTAATAGTTTAAAGAATAAGCGTATATGGGAACTTGATATGGGGGCATTAGTAGCAGGAGCGAAATATCGTGGTGAGTTTGAAGAACGTTTAAAAGCTGTTTTAAAAGAAGTTAAAGAAAGTGATGGAGACATCATTATGTTTATTGACGAAATTCACATGATCGTTGGTGCTGGGGAAACGGGAGCTATGGATGCTGGAAATTTATTGAAGCCAATGCTTGCTCGTGGTGAAATTAAATTAATTGGAGCGACTACTTTGAATGAATATCGAAAATATATTGAACGTGATGGAGCTTTGGAGCGAAGACTTCAAAAAGTCTTAGTAAAAGAACCTAATGTACTTGATACAATAACTATTTTACGTGGTTTAAAAGAACGATTTGAAGTTTTTCATAAAGTAAGCATTAAGGATAATGCTTTGGTATCTGCAGCTACTTTAAGTGATCGTTACATTACAGATCGTTTTTTACCAGATAAAGCTATTGATTTGGTAGATGAAGCGTGTGCTACAATAAAAATGCAAATGGATTCTGTTCCAGTTGAGTTGGATACTTTAACTCGTGATATTATGCGTTTTGAAATTGAAAGAGAAGCACTAAAAAAAGAGCGTGACGATCTTTCTAAAACTCGTTTAGTCGAATTGGAAGAAAAAATCGCCGAGTTGAAAGAAAAAGAGAGTTTGATGCGTAATTCTTGGGAAGCAGAAAAAGAAGTGAATGAAAAAATAAATAAGAAAAAAGAAGAATTGGAAACAGCGCGTCATACTCTTTCAATGGCCGAAAATAGTTATGATTTAGAAACTAGTGCAAAATTTCGTCATGGAGTAATTCCAAATTTAGAACGAGAATTAGAAGATTTAAAGAAATCTACAAAAAATTTGATGCTTTCGGATACAGTGAGTGATGAAGATATTGCTTCTGTAATTTCCAAATGGACCAATATTCCTGTAGCAAAATTAGTGAGTGGAGAAAAAGAAAAATTACTTCACTTGGAGGAAAATTTAAGAAAAAGAGTAAAAGGTCAAGATGAAGCTTTAAAATTAGTGAGTGAGGCAATTATTCGAGCTAGAAGTGGAATCAAAGATCCTAATCGTCCTATTGGTTCTTTCATTTTTTTAGGTCCAACAGGTGTTGGTAAAACAGAAGTTGCTAAGAGTTTAGCTGGTGAATTGTTTGACGATGAACGCCATATGATTCGAATTGATTGTTCTGAATATATGGAAGCCTTTAACGTTAGTCGTTTGGTTGGGGCTCCTCCTGGATACGTTGGTTATGATGAAGGGGGACAATTAACTGAAGCTGTAAGACGAAATCCTTTTTCGATTGTTTTGTTTGATGAAATTGAGAAAGCTCATCGCGATGTTTTTAATATTCTTTTACAAATATTAGATGATGGGCGTATTACTGATAGTCAAGGAAGAACTATTGATTTTAAAAATACCATTATTATTATGACAAGCAATTTGGGAAGTGAGTACATTTTAGAAGAAAAAGAAAATAGTGAAGCTATGGTAATGAGCGAACTTAGAAATACATTTCGACCAGAATTTATTAATCGTTTGGATGAAATTATTGTTTTCAAATCTTTAACAGAAGATGTTATCTTTGCTATTTTGGATAAAATTATTTTAGAAATAGAAAATCGTTTGGTTCCAAGTAATATACATATTGAACTTACGAGTGAAGCACGAAATAAAATTATAGAACAAGCTTTTGATAAAAATTATGGAGCGCGTCCTATAAAAAGATACGTTACTCGAAATATTGAAACCTTACTTGCTAATTTGATCCTTGAAGATCAAGTCAAATACAACGATACTTTATTAATTGATTACGAGGAAAATCATTATGTGATACGTTCTAGAGAAAATTAAAGAAAAAAGGATTAAAAATCACCTATTGTCATAAAATGTAATAGGTGATTTTTTATGGCTACTAAAGAAGATTTTAAAAATTTTGCAAAAAGCCATCCAGAATTGGTACATTATATAAAAAACGGGGAGGCAACTTGGCAAAAATTTTATGAAATTTATGATATTTATGGAGAAGAAGAAACCGCATGGCAAGACTATTTTAGAAAAACAACTTCTACAAACAATGAATATAACTTTAAATCCATAACCGAAAAAATAAAAAATATTGATTTATCTTCTATTCAAGAGCATATCAATACTGCACAAAAAGCTCTTGGAATTGTTCAAGAATTAACGGGAAAAGGTACTGGTGCCACAGCTACAGCTCAAGAAGTAGTAACGCCACGACCTATAAACAAAATATTTGAGGATTAAGGTATGGATTATTTATTACAACAAAAATTAAATGAAGATAAAAAAATGGATTTTTTTTTAAAAGAAAATTCTTTTTGGATAAAAGAATTAAATCGTAATGTAGACAATTACAAACTTTTTGTAAATGCAATGAAAGAAAAATACCATTTAAAAGTGACTGATAAAATTAATAATGCTATTGATAATATGGACTTAATCACAGGAATACTTGATACATTAAAGTAAAAGTTTAGGTTTAATTTTATTATTATTCAAAGATCGTATAGTAAAGTTCTTTTGATTTCAATTGTTTGCAACTTGCAAATCATGATTGTTTATTAGACACATTAAAACAATTTTTCGTTGACGATAGTGCATTTTGGATGTACAATTAATGTAATAGTAGACAAGGATGGTTTTTATGAAAGTTAGTAAAAATAAAAATGGTTTTACATTGGTAGAATTATTGGCGGTTATTGTTATTTTAGCGGTTATTATTTTGATTGCATCTAGTAATGTTTTGTCTCAAATGGATAAAGCACGTAAAAATGCTTTGGCGATTGAAGGAAATACATTAATTAATTCTGCAAAAAATGCGTATCAAAATGGTATTTTAGAAGGTACAATTACAACCGGAAGTGCATGTTTTTCTTTAGATTATTTGTATAAAGAAGGTTTATTTAGTAAAGGCGCAAAAGATCATTATTCTGGAAGTGTTTTAGTAAAGCCTGATGGTTCTGGTAAAGTAGTTACTTATACTTATTGGATTAGTAATGGAAGTTATGTCGTGTCAGGCGATACAGGAACAACGGGAAGTGGTGCAACTAATGGAACTTCTGCTTCTTCCACTTGTGGAGACATACAAGGCGCTAAAATGTTTTCTTAAGAAGAATTATCTTCTTTTTTTTTGTCTTTTATGAGATAATTTGTTTAGGTGAAGTATATGATTATAGGTTGTCATGTTAATTTTACAAGTGAACAATTGCTGGGAAGTACAAAACAAGCCATTTTATATGGAGCAAATGCATTTATGTTTTATACTGGTGCACCTCAAAATACAATTCGAAAAAATTTAGATGAACAATTAACAAAAGAAGCACACAAATTAATGCAAGAAAATAATATTGAATTAAAAAACGTTATTTGTCATGCACCTTACATTATTAATTTAGCTAATAATTTAAGCGAAGAAAAATGGCAATTTAGTGTTCAATTTTTAAAACAAGAATTAGAAAGATGTAAATTGTTAGGAATTTCGTATATTGTAGTTCATCCAGGCAGTGCAGTAGGCATTGAAAAAAGTATAGCTCTACAAAATATTAGTGATGCTTTAAATTTAATTATAAAAGAAGATTACCCAATGATTCTTTTAGAAACAATGGCAGGAAAAGGTACAGAATGTGGTTGTACCTTAGAAGAAATAGCAACGATTTTAGAAAAAGTACATTCTAAATACATAGGAGTTTGCATTGACACTTGTCATTTGAATGATGCAGGATATAATGTAGAAAAATTTGATGATTTATTAAATGAAATTGATGAAACCATTGGATTAAAAAAAGTACATTGTGTTCATTTAAATGATAGTAAAAATGTTTTGGGCTCGCATAAAGATCGTCATGAAAATTTAGGATTAGGAACTATTGGATTTGAGGCTCTTTTACATGTGGTAGAAAATGAAAAATTAAAAGATGTTCCTAAAATATTAGAAACACCTTATATTGATAGAGAATATCCTCCTTATAAATTTGAAATAGCTTCTTTAAAAACAAAAACCGAAAACAAAAATTTAATACAAGACATTATAGATTATTATAAATAATTTTTGTATCGTATTGAGTATTCTTTGAATAATTTTTTGATTTTTTCTAAGTTCTCTTCTGTAAATCTATCTTTGTATCGATCAAGATTTAAAGCGTTTGGATTGGCAATTACCGTTTGCCAATTTTTTTTCACAAAAGTATAAGTAAAATCAAGCTCTTCTTCACTTAAAAAAACATTGTTTTTTTTGGCAAAATTATCAATATCGTTTTTGCTTACTTTATTCATATATCTTTCTATAATATTAAACATAATACCACCTAGTATATTGTATGAAATAATTATTTTTTTGAATACTAATAATAGGTGTTTTTATGAAAAAGTTATATATTTTGTTTGCTTTTAGTTTTATGACTCTTACCGTTTTTACTTTATATAAAGTTATGTTCCAAAAAAAAGAATATTATCAAAAAGAATATGAAGAGAAAACCAACGTATATGTAAGTTCTTTATCAAGACCTAGAGGAAGAATATTAGATTGTAAAGGGAAAATTTTAGTAGATAATGTGGGTGTGAAAGCAATTGTGTATCGTAAAATTAATAATATTCGTTTAGAAGAGGAAATAGAGATTGCTACAAAATTAGCAGATTTTTTAGATTTGTCAGAAAGTATTAGCGATTTGGATTTAAAAAAATATTGGCTTACTACTCATAAACAGGAGGGAGAGAATTTAGTTACGCAGGAAGAATACGATTTGTACGAAAAAAGAAAATTAAATAGCAATGATTTGTATTTGCTAAAATTAGATCGAATTACAAAAGAAATGTTAGAAGTCTACAATGCAAGAGAACGCAAAATTGCTTATTTGTATACGATTATGAACAAAGGCTATTATTACGATGCGAAAGTAATAAAACTAGAAGCGACTGAAAAAGAATACGCCCGCATTTTAGAAGAAAAAATAAAGGGTGTGACCAATGAAATGTATTTTAAAAGAGAATATCCTTATGGGAATACGTTGCGAAGTATTTTTGGAAGTGTAGGAAGTATTCCAAAAGAATTAGAAACCTACTACTTAAATCAGGGATACGCTTTAGACGATCGTGTTGGAATCAGTTTTTTAGAACAAGAATACGATGCATTTTTAAAAGGGGAAAAAGATACTTACAAAGTGGAAGAGGATGGTACTCTTACATTAATTCAGGAAGGTAAAAGAGGAAATGATTTGATTTTAAATATTGATATTGATATGCAACTTGGGATTGAAGAAATTTTAAAGGAAGAAATTAAGAAAGGAAAAAAATTAAAAAACACAGAATACTACCAAGGAAGTTATGTTTTAGTAGGTGATCCAAATACTGGTGCCATTAAAACGATAGTAGGCTTAAAATATATAAAAGATGCAATTTTTAAAAATGTAGAAAGTGATGTAATTTCTTCTTCTTTTACTGTAGGGAGTATTGTAAAAGGGGCTAGTATGGCTATGGCATATAAAGAAAATTTAGTTGATGTTGGAAAAAAGATAAAGGATTCGTGTGTAAAGTTGTATTTAGTACCAGAAAAGTGTTCTTACAAAAGTCTTGGATATGTGGATGATATTACGGCATTAAAAACAAGCTCTAATTATTATCAATTTTTATTGGCTATTCAACTTGCAGGATACAAATACACCCCTAATTTGAAGATGAATGTTAGTGAACGAGAATTTTCTATTTATCGAGAAGCTTTCTCCAAATTTGGTTTAGGAGTAAAAACGGGTATTGATTTGCCTAAAGAACAAATAGGAATCAAAGGAAATACTATAGCGCCAGATTTACTCCTTAATTTTTCAATAGGACAATACGACACTTATACCCCCCTATCTCTTTTACAATACATCAACACGATAGCCAATAATGGTACACGTTATCGTTTGGCATTGCTTGATAAAATTGTCGATAAGGATGGAAATATTTTGGTTCAATTTGTTCCAGAAGTTTTAAGCACTTTTGATTTAGAGGAAACGTATTTCACTCGTATCAAAGAAGGATTTTATCAAGTTGTAAATGGAGGAACTGGGTCGGGTTATGTTGATTCTTCTTTTCAAGCTGTAGGAAAAACTGGAACAAGCGAAACCATTTACGATAGCGACCAAGATGGGGTAGGAGATATTAAAACGATTAACAATACTTTTGCTATGTATGCTCCCTATGATCATCCGAAATACAGTATTGTTAGTGTCAGTCCACATGTTAGTCATTATAGTGGAAAAACTGATTATTTTGCTTATATCAATCGTTACATTAGTAAATCTGTAAGTGATTATGTATTTTTAAATTATTAAGTTTTAATAATTTTTTTCTTATTTTTATTTAAAATTTTTGTTATTGAAAAAGTAAATTAGTAGGAAAATGACAAAGGAGTGAGAATAAATTGACAAATTAGAATATAAATGATAGAATATCTCTTCAAAAAGGGGGGTTTTTTTATGCCAACTAAAGAGGATAGGGAATGGATCATAAAGGTATATCAAGAATTTTACCAGGAACTAGATAAAGTCCTAATAGGGCAAGAAAAGGTAAAGAGAGCAGTTGCTGCTTCCATGCTTTGTAGTAACTGTAAGTTATTATTTTCCGGAAATTCAGGTCTTGGAAAAACAACATTAGGAGTTGCATTACGAAATAGTCTTAATTCAATCAGAATATCTATGCTAGCGGATTTAAATGCGAGTGAAATACAAGAAATTTTAATAGCGAAAGAAAATTTACAATTGCTTTATATGGACGAATTTAACCGAGTTAATGGAAGAACTTTGTCGGGATTAAATGAATTATTAGAAGAAAATCAAATAACGTTCAACAATAAAGTTTATCCTTATCCAAATCTTTATGTATTTGCGAGTCAAAATATCGAAGAATTCACAGGTATTTTTACAGTACCCTATGCAATTTATGATCGATTTGATATGGAAATTATTTTTGAAAATTTAACAAAAGAAGAAAAAGATGCTTTGATATTTGATGATTTTTCTGCTTCTACAAAACTAAATTTTGATTTTTCTCAATTAGAACGTGTACGCCAAGTTGTTGATTCTTTTAAGCCTGATATAAGTCTTTTGTCGAATGTTGTTGATGAGATTGATGCTATGCAATTTGGTAAAGAAAAGATATTTACTAATTCCAACATACGTGCACACAGATTTACATTAAAGTTGGCCAAATTAATGGCTTTGGCAAATGGAAGAACAAATATTTTATCTTCTGATTATGCTGAATTTCTTTCTTATATTTATGTTCATCGAATTAGTCCACAATTGGCGCGTGATAAAAATTCAAAAGAAAGTATTCAACAAAAATTTATTAATTTTGAAGATCAAGTATTAAGAAAAAAAAGAAAATTGCAGATATTTAATTTAAAAGAAGGAAAAACACATGAATGATTTTCAAAAGTGTAAAGATAGCTTAAATTTTATTTTAAAAAAAGGGGATTTGTTTGATGTTTTGATAAAAAGAAAAAATAGATCTATCTTTAAGTTTCCCTTTATTAAAACTAATCTTTTGTTATTTTCTCGAATTTTATTTCTAGGAAATTTATGTGTAGAAAAATTTTCTTCCTATTTTTCACCTGTAGAACAGGTAAAAAAAGCACAAGAACAAATTCGTAAAAGTATAGGAATTCCTGTAGATGTTTTTCGAACGAAACAAGAAGTAGGGTCTTTTCCCTACTTAAATATAGAAAAAGACTTTAAAATTAGTAGATTTCGTTATAAATTGTTTCTATTATACGAAAATGAAGGAATTCCAACAAATACCTATGTAGAAAATTTAAAAAAGATTTATCATTTTTGTGAACAACATTCTATTTCAGGAGTTTTATTGTATTCGCAAGATGTTTTGAAAATGGTCCCAGATAAAGATTGTTATTTGTCCACTTTTAAAAGTTTAAGGGCTCTTATGGGCGGAGAATTAGAAAATGCGATAGATTCTAAAAATTTGGGCTTTTACGAACTTACTTTGGATCAATTAAATTCTTTATTGCAAGAAGTAGATGTTTATCAAATGGAAAAAGAATCTCTTGATTATTTTAAAGAAAACATACACGATAGGAGTGTACAAGAAGCAATAGATACTTTTTTGAAAGAAGGAAATCTATTTCGACTAAAAGAAATTGTTAGAGAAAAATTTACACTGTTATTAAATGATCTTAGTGGGTACAAAGATAAAGTATATGGTAAAATGTACCAAAACTTTCAAATTCATGAAGAATATGTACAAAGAATTGTTACAAATAAAGATGGAAAAATTATCGAGAAAGAAATTCTTACTTTGTATACTCTTTTGGAGGTACAAAATTTAGAGGATTTATTTAGTAAGTTGGAAGGAAATGTTGATAATCTTGATCTTTATATGATGAGTGCATTGTATTTGTATTTGTGTGAATCACCACAGGTTTCTTGTGCAAAAGGACAAGGTATATCTTTATATGATTTTTATTATAAATGTTATCAAAAAAATGAAAAACATATTCCTTTATTTTATCTAAAATCAAATCGTATCTTTGCTTTTGTTTTTCAAATATATGGTGTTTTGATAACCGAAGTTGTTTTTATTTTATTTGTAGCAATTCTTTTGTTAGGGAAAGACTTTATTTATAATTCCGTTTCACAAACAAAAGATTCTACTGATTTAAATGATTTTGTTGATGGTTTAAACAGCATTGAAAAATATTGTAATAAATCTTTTGCTTTTGAAAAAGAAATTTTTACCTCTTTTTTAACGAATTTCAAAGATGTAATTCCTAAAAAACAGAACAACGAAAATCAAAAAGAAAATAAAGATTACCTCGATTTAAATGGGGATACAGGGGATGTTTTAGAGCAGGAAAAAGAAATTTTGGCTACTATAAATCCATTAGAGGAAAACATAACTTTACCTACTTATTTTGCGATTTCGCAGGCTTATGCGGGATATTATAATGAAGGGAATTTTAAATATATAATGGATTCCCCAAAATTTTTGGGCCCTTTGAGCGAAGAAGATTCTCTTTTTGAAATTTGTTATGAGCTTTCAAATGAAGATTTACAAATAAGTCTTTCTTTAGAAGAAGCAAGTTTTGCGAAAACGTTTTATCCCGTAGGAAATGATTATGTGTTAACAGGTTATACGATTACAGATAAAAAAGATGTATCCAAAACTTTTGTTTGGGATTTGGAAAGAGAAAAAAAGGGTTTGCATTTAACAGAAAAAGAAATAGCTATTTTGAGGTCTATGGATACGCCAGAAATTTGTTATACGTATGGTTTAGAGAAAAATGAAAAAAATTCTTTTCTGTTTTGTTTATCATTAGTTGATACAAGGTATATTCTTGAAGAAATTTCATCAGAAGAAATAAGAAATAGTATTCTAAAAGGATTAGAGTTAGATACCGATGCATCCTTAGAAGAAATTTTTGCTACAATTCAATGCAAAGAATATAGTAAAACTCCAATTGCCGATGCAAAACTTTCTTTAGAACAGTTAACACAAACTGAATATTACGAAGCAATTGCTTCTTTGGATTCTTTGGTGTGCAATCTTGCTGCTATGCTTGCAACAAGAGTGGATGAAGATTTAACCTATGTAATAGGATATAAGAATACAGACGATTTTTATATAACAAACTTGGAAGCACATGCCTGGGGAATGTACAAAACAGGGGAAATAGTTGATGTAACACCTTATGAAAAAGTAAATGCTTTTAATCAGATCTTTCTTGATATTTTGGAATGGGGCGAAAAATATCATATTGGCATTTGGGGAGTTTTGCTTCTCATAGGTTTTAAATTAAAAAAAGTATATGGAAAAAAAGTTGTTTTTTGTCTTAAAAAAAGAGAAATAGAAAAAATTTTAGAAAATCCGAATTTAGCAGTTGCCTATGCAAACTTAATGGACGTTTTGTATGCGAGTGAGGCGATTCCTGTTTACAGAAAGCCAAGTGATTTTGCAGAAACAATTGCTAAAGATTTTTATGGATATACGAAAGAAGAGTTAATCAGTATCAAAAAAGAATTGCAACAAAGAAATGTTTTAAAGGACAATTTAAAACTTATTGATAACATTCCGCTTATAGTGGAAAATCAAGAAAAATTAAAAAGAATTTTAAGAAAAAAAGAAGAATGATTGCAAAAGGATACATTTTACTATATAATACATATAGTTTAAAAAGAAAGAGAGGTATCTTGCATGGCAAAAAATCTAAATCGTGTATTTTTTGGTCTTAAATGTACAGAATGTGGATACTCTAGACGTCCAACAATAAAGAACAAAAAAAATACAACGGATAAATTAGAATTACAAAAATATTGTCCTAAATGTAAAAAAACAACTGCATTTAAAGAAACTAAGTTAGGAAAATAGGAGGTTTAACTTATGAATATAAGTGTAAATGAAATAAAAAATGGTATGACTATTATGGTAGATGGAGCTCCTTGCCTTATACAAGATTTTTCTCATGTAAAACCTGGTAAAGGTGCGGCTTTCGTTAAAATGAAACTCAAAAACTTAAAGACTGGTTCTATTACGGAAGTGTCTTTTAATTCAGGAACAAAAGTTGATCGAGCTCATATTACAAAATCTCCTATGCAATACTTATATGCCGATGGTGATCATTTTGTTTTTATGGATACAAATACTTATGAACAAACGGAAATTGCTTCTAATGTTTTAGGGGATGATGTAAAATTTTTAAAAGAAAACTTAGAAATTTTAATTGATTTTTATGAGGGAGAAATTATAGGAATAACCTTACCAGAAAAAATTGAATTTGAAGTTACAGAAACTGAACCAGCGGTTAAAGGAAATACAGCAAACAACGCGATGAAAGATGCGACAATTGAAACCGGGTATAAAGTAAAAGTTCCGCTATTTATTGAAACTGGAGAACGCATTATTATTTCTACTAAAGATGGTAAATATTCTAGTAGAGCCTAAGGCTCATTTTGGTACTATAAAAGTGTAATAATTAATTACAGAAATGTGATTGAATATTACACTTCTTTTTATTATGATTGAAGTGATTGGATAACGTGGCTCTTTTAGAGATAAAGTTCTCGTCATAAAAAGTGTTGTCCAACCTTCACATAATATATTCGTTTAAGCAAGTTGAGATTGAAATAGTTCTCGAGTAAAGAACCAAAATGAAGATATGTTGAGGAGTTGGAACCAGTCATAATAAAAAAGAATAGGAAGGAAAAGAAAATGAAGTATGGAAAGGGAATTGATGTTTCAAAAGGAAAAAGTACAATAGCTATGTTAAGTATTGTAGGAGAAGTGATAGAAGAACCATTTGAAATTAATCATGATGTTGATGGATTAAATTTATTAGAGAAAAAATTAAAAGATATTCCTAGGGAAGATTTAAAGATTGTTATGGAAGAAACAGGAACGTATCATTTGCCAGTATTGAATTATTTGCTTGATAAAGGATATTTTGTAGTAGCAGAAAATGCTTTGAAAATTAAAAAGTATTTAGATCGAGGATTAAGAAAAGCAAAGACAGATAAAAAAGATTCTTATAAATTAGCAGAATATACATGTGATAATTGGTATAAGCTGCATAAAGTAAGAGAAAACAGTGAAACTTATAATAATCTTAGATTTCTATCGAGACAATATATAAATAATATAAATGTTCAAGTGAAACAAAAGAACAATTTTTCTAATTTATGTGATTTACTATTTCCTGGATTTTATCCATTATTAGATGAAAACAATTTTATATTGGGATTAGAAATATTCAAAAAATATTATCATCCAGAAATTGTGACAAATAAAAAACAATCTCAGTTTGTTGAAGAGATTGATAAATTAGCAAAAAAATTAGGACATAAGGGAGCAGGAATAACTCTAGCTAATAAGATTTATTCACTAGCTTCCAAAACAATTTCTCCACATCCTAATAATAAATTCGCACAACTATCAGCAATGAGCTGTGCAGATGCTTTAATTTTAACAATTAAAACAACTACTATAATTATAACAGAAATGGATAAACTTGCAAGAGAGTTACCAGAATATGATGTTATAAATGAAATACCAGGATGTGGAAAAAAACTAACTTCAAGAGTAATAGCAGAAATTGGAGATGTTAGAAGATTTAAGAATGCAGGAAGTATTATAGCTTATGCTGGTTTAGATGCCCCACCATATCAATCTGGACAATTTGAAGCAACAAATAGGCATATATCAAAACGAGGAAATAAGTATTTAAGAAAAACAGGATATGAAGTAATGAAATCAATAAAAAGTAGTTGTAAATCAGATAACGAATTAAAATCTTATATTATAAAAAAAGAAAACGAAGGTAAGTTAAAGAAAGTGGCAAAAATAGCAGGATTAAACAAATTTTTGAGAATGTATTATGGAATAGTAAAAAAGCAATATAAACAACTAGAAATATGGTAATTTCTATTTTCTAATATGCCAAAAAAAAGACCTAGCAATAGGTCTGCGTTAGCATGCTTTAATATATAAACATATAAATTTTAAAAAAATATTGATTTTTATTAGCAAGTTTTTATGTATAATTTTGCAAAAAAGAAGAAAATCTATTTACAATTTTGGAACAATCGTGTAATATAATGGTAGACAGTGGTACATTGTGGTAGAAAGTGGGGGAAATAAAATGTTCATGGGCGAATATCATCATTGTATTGATGATAAGTCAAGACTCGTGCTTCCCTCTAAGTTTCGGAACGGCTTAGGAGAACGATTTGTTGTAGCACGTGGTTTTGAAAAGTGTTTGTATGTTTATCCTATGAAAGAATGGGAAAGATTAGAAGCACAATTAAAAACTCTACCTTTTACAAAAAAAGACGCTCGTACATTTATTAGAACCTTCTTTTCTGGTGCTACTGAATGTGAGTTTGACCGTCAAGGAAGAACTTGCCTTACCTCCCCACTAATTGGTTACGCCGGTTTATCAAAAGAATGTGTGGTAATCGGCGCTAACGACCGTGTGGAAATATGGGATAAATTAGTATGGGATGAATTTATGAGAATAAATAGTGAAAAATTATCTGACATTGCTGAGAATTTATTTATGGATGTGAATTTATAATGAAGCATTATAGTGTACTTTTAAAAGAGACCATCGATAATTTAAATTTAAAAGAAGATGGTATTTATATCGATGCCACATTAGGTTACGCTGGGCATAGCAAGCAAATATTAAATAAAATAAAAAATGGTTTTTTATTCGCTTTTGATGCAGATGAAGAAGCCATTTCGTATTCCGATAAAGAATTAAGAGGAATACGGGATAATTTTCATATTTTTTCTACTAATTTTTCGAATATGAAAGAATGTATGAAAGAAGTAAATGTTTTAAAAGTAGATGGAATTTTATTTGATTTGGGTGTGTCAAGTCCCCAAATTGATTCTGCCTGTAGAGGATTTTCTTTTATGCAAGATGGTCCGCTAGATATGAGAATGAATCAAAAGCAAGAATTTTCAGCATTTGATATTGTAAACCATTACGATAAAAAAGATTTAGTAACACTTTTTTATCAGTATGGTGAAGAAAGTAAAAGCAAGGAAATTGCTGAAGAAATTATAAAAAGTCGTAAAGAGAAAAATATTTTAACGACAGAAGAGTTGGTTAAGATTATTGAAAAAGCCGTAGGTGCAAATTATTTTTATAAAAAGCATCCTGAACGTCAAATATTTCAGGCCATTCGAATAGAAGTGAATAACGAATTAAATGTGTTAGAAAAAGTACTGCCAGAAGCAATATCTCTTTTGAAAACAGGGGGAAGAATTTGTGTAATTACATTTCATTCGTTAGAAGATCGAATTGTTAAAAGAATTTTTAAGAAATACAGTGAAGTAAATGAAATGTTAAAAGGATTGCCAGAAATACCTGAAGAATATAAGCCGCTTCTTAAAATGGTACATAAAAAACCTATAGAAGCCAGTCAAGAAGAATTGGAAAAAAATAGTCGAAGCAAAAGCGCTAAGCTTCGTGTTGTAGAAAGGATTTAATTATGAAAAAGAATACAAAGGGTCGAAATTTTAAAATTGTTAAAGGAGAAAAAATCTTGTATTTTTTATTATTTTTATTGATGATTGCCGTTCCTATTTCTAATGTATTTACTAAAGCACTTTTATCCGAATCTAATATTGAAGTGGAAAAATTAAAAAATAAAATAATGGCTCAAGAAAATTTAAATGAAAGTTTGGGAATGCAAATTAATGAACTTGCTTCTTTGGATAAAATTCAAGAAGTTGCAAAAGCTTCGGGATTAACTTATAATTATGATAATATTAAAATAATTCAAGATTAGGAATAGAGGAGTTCTATTATGAAAAGAAACAATAGCTTAAAATTTAATATAAAAATTACAATGCTTCTTGTTTCTTTTTTATTTTTGGTAATTATTGGAAAATTGTTATATGTGGCTCTTTCATCAAATGTAGATGGAATTGATTTGTATGCGTTTGCTAATAATCGTAATACGGAAAAGAAAACGACATACGCCTCTCGTGGAGATATTTATTATAGTGGTGGAGAAAAATTAGCAACGGATATGAATTCTTATACCGTTATAGCTTATTTGTCTAGTAGTCGTACAAAAGATGAAAAGAATCCACAACATGTAGTTGATAAAGAATCGACAGCCAAACTGTTAAGCCCTTTTTTAGAAAAAGAGAGTGAAGAATTGTTAAAGCTTTTGAATCGGGATAAATACCAAGTAGAATTGAAAAGAGGAATTACTGAAAATGAAAAAAATGAAATTCAAAAATTGAATTTATCAGGTATTGATTTTGTAAAAAGTATTAAAAGATACTATCCAAGTGGACGTTATGCTTCTTTTATTTTAGGGTATGCTAAGCCTAATGATTATGGTGAAATCAATGGTGAAATGGGATTGGAACTTTATTTTAACGATACATTAAAAGGAAAAAATGGTTTTATTGAGTATCAAAAAGACGCTTATGGTTATCAAATTCCGAATACTCCTGTTATTGAGGAAAAAAGTGTGAGTGGAAAAAGTATATATTTGACTTTAGATGATAAAATTCAGCATTTGCTTGAACATACGATTGCAGGAATAGAAGAAAATTACACATTTGATTGGGCAACATTAACTATTATGAATGCAAAAACAGGTGCTATTTTAGGAAGTGCAAGTAGTCCTAATTTTGATTTAAATAAACGAGATGATTTGACAACTTATTTGAATCCTCTTATTAGTTATCAATATGAACCTGGTTCTGTTATGAAAATCTTTTCTTTTATGGACGCTATTGAAAATGGGTTGTATGATGGACAAAAAAAATACCAATCGGGTTCTATTGTTTTAAAAGATGGGACCAAAATTAATGATTATAACAACAAAGGTTGGGGAGAAATTGACTTTGATATGGGATTTGCTCGTTCTAGTAATGTGGCAGCCACACTGTTGTCTCAAGAATTAGGAACAGAAAAATTAAGATCTTTTTATGAAGCTTTAGGTTTTGGTCGTTCAACGGGAATTGAATTACCAAATGAAGAAGATGGAAAAATTACTTTTAATTATGAAAGTGAAGTGGCAACGGCTTCTTTTGGGCAAGGAATTACAGTAACCGCTATACAAATTTTACAAGCTCTTACGACACTTGCGAATGATGGCGTTATGGTGAAACCTTATTTGGTTTCTAAAATCGTTAATGAAAAAAATGAAGTGGTTCAAGAATTTGGAAGAAAAGAGATTTCGAAAGTAGCGAGCAAAGAAACTATCGAAAAAATGAAAAGCTTAATGCATAAGGTGGTTTACGAAACGAGTAAGGATTTTGCACCAAGCAATATTAGTTTGATTGGAAAAACGGGAACAGCTCAAATCGCTAGTCCTAAAGGCGGCTATTTAAAAGGCGAGTACGATTATATAAAAAGTTTTGCTGGATTATTTCCTTATGAAGATCCAGAATATATTGTTTATATTGCTATAAAGCAAATTGTTGGAGAAACTAAAGATGTTGCTAAAATTGTAAAAAATGTAGTGGAAGAAACTGCCAAAACATTAAATTTAGTGAATGCTATTAGTGATGAAGACCAAAGTAAAATTCTTTCTTTGTCTAGTTATATTTCAAAACAGACGATTACTACTGAAGAAGAATTGAAAAGAAAAGGTTTTACACCTATTGTCATTGGAGATGGAAAATATATTATCAATCAGTATCCTTTGAAAAATAAAGAAATGCTTATTGGGGCAAAGGTCTTTTTACTGACCAATTCCGCTTCTTATACAATGCCAGATGTTAGGGGTTGGAGTACAAATGAAATTGTAACCTTTTGCAATCTAATAGGTCTTTTGTATGAACTAAATGGTTCTGGAGTTGTAAAAGAAGTAAATATTGCTTTAGGAGAAGTAATTGATAAAGCCAATCCTTTAATTGTAACACTAGGAAATTAATTGCAGTTTCCAATGATATCGGTTATAATAAAAAAGTAAAAGGGAAGTGTTTCTATTATGAATCCAGACATTTATAATGAAAGAGTCGCTAATTTTCAAATAAGAGTAAAAAATCTTCAAACAGAAATTATAGAAAAAAAGATTACTATGGAGAATTTTTTCCAGTTGCAAACTATTATGCAAAAGGTAAGTTTATTATGGAAAGAATGCGAGTCAATTTTTTATAATATTAAAAATCCTAAATCTCAAGATTTATTACTGGTTTATTTAGAAAATGAAACAGAATTTTTAAAGATATTGACTTCCTTATTAAATAATATAGAACATTATCACAAAGTCGTAGGCGAATTTATTGAAAAATCAGAAATCCAAAAAATATGGGAAGATGTTTATAAAGTTGTAATTCTTCAGGATAGTATACAAAAATATAATCGAGGATTAGAAATTGTTACTGAAAAAATAAACAAATTTTCTAAAAAAGAAAGACAAGTTTTATTTCAACAAGAATATAGTTGGCTAAGCGACAGGATAAAAATGGCTGAAGGAGAGAAAACAGAAGCTATAAATCGTATTGAGGAATTGGAGTCTAAAGAAGAAAGAAACATAAACAATACAATGTTTTCAGAATCTGAAATGAAGAGAATTTCATTAGAAAAAGAATTGAAAGAAAAAAGTAAGGAAGCGTTAAATTCTTTTGAAAATTTCTTTGATAAAATAGATGTTGTTTCTGAACAAAAAATACCTGATTTTACAGAAGAAGAACAAAAAGAACTAAGAAAAGAAGATGTTCAAGTGGATGAAGCGTATTTAAATACATTGTCTTTACCTTTGCAAATTGAGTATGTTCAATCCGTAATGGAAACGATTGAAAAAGTAAAGGGAAAAAAAGTTACGGTAAAATACAAAGGCGTTTCCAAAAGAATCTCTAAGAAAAAAAATTGTGTTTCTAGTTGGCTTCGTTGCCAAACGATACTTAGAAGTCTTACAATGAAATACGATGAGCAAGTAGTACAATTGGCAGACGAAATGGAAAAAGAAGATGCTTTAAGGATCCAACAAGCTAAAGAAGAGTATGCAAGTTTGTATGAAAAATTACTAGTTGTTGAAAATTGTTTATTTAAGTTAGCAGAGAGTGCTAAAGAATTTTTAGGAACCAAGGAAGTTGTGGCGGTTTCCTCTTTCAATAAAGAACCACTTTATATTCATAAGAAAAGTTTAGATCGTTTTAATGCCTATTTTGTAGAATACAAACGTTTACAAAAAGAAATCAATCGTTTTTTAGAAAGACATGATTTAAAAGAAGTTCCACCAGTTGAAAAGTTTGAAGAAATACAGACTGCAAAATATGAACTTTACAATCAAATTTCTTTTTTAAATGAACAAAAAGAAAAGTTAAATCCTGGAGAAAATGTAGACGAGTTAAACAGTCAAATTTCTAAGTTAAGAAAAGAACTGTATAAAATGAATAAAGGGCATAAATTTGCAATATTTGCTAATTTAAAAGTGTTGTTTAAAAGTTTAAGACTTTCAGATGATATTAGTAGTTTTTATGCTTCAATAGCAGAAAATCCGGAGAAATTTAGAAATTCAAAGAAATACAAAGCAAATTCTAAAAAAGAAATCTTACAAGATATTCTTACAAAAATACAAAATTCTTGTTTGCTTACAAAAGAAGATGTAAATGAGAAAATAAATGAAAACAAGAAAAAAATAAATGATTCTTTAGGAATTCAAAAGAAAAAAGATTTTTTACGTGAACAATTTAGTAAAGTAAGAAGAGAATTTTGTCTTTTTCCTAAAAAAGAAAAAAAATGTACTAGAATAAAAAGAATAAAAGATTCTATTAATAAAAAGAAATTGGTAGGAAGCATTGCAAGTACAGTTATTCTCTGTTGTTCCGTTTCAGGCCTTTTGTATTTGCAAAATGATTCTGTAGAAGCACATGAAAAACGAATGGAATCTACTTTAGAAACTACAGAATTTAAAGAATATGCATTTGAGAATTCTCATAGCGATAATTTTAATTTTTCTAATACTTTTGCAATTCATCAAATGGAAAGTATAGAAGAACAGCAAGTAAAAGAAGCTCCTGGAAAAGAAAATTATGATAAACAAATGACTTTTAAGTCGATGCCTAAAAAAGAAACGTTTTCTTATGACGATGTTTTAAAAGAAATTGATTTTGGAGATACTTTTACAAAGCAGGGAAGTGTATACAGAACGGCGGAAGAAGCAGTAACTAAGCAAAATCCTTATTCTACATATTTTGATAAAGATTCGTTAAGTACAGTAGAAGGTATAGTTTATAAATACAATGATACTTTTGTTCCTATTTATTCTTCTCAAGAAGATTCAGAATCTTTACGAATTGCAATGGTAAATAACGGAGCAGAACCAGTAGGGGTACTTGGTCAAAATGAACACACTACTACAAATGATTATGAAGGTTATTTTAGTATAGATGATATTCAATTTGTTTTGAATGAAGAAACAGAATTAATGAATGAAAGAGGAAGATAAATGGAAAAAATAGAACTTTATAAAATACTTACTATAGAAAATGAAGATGGATCTGGCGATAAAGATTATACCGTTGCTAATAAAATAGACTATAAGGAAACCACTTATTTGTATTTAATTGAAGTGGATGCTGATGAGAATTTAATTGAAAGTAATCAAATGATAACAAAACTTGTAATAAAAGAAGGCGAAGAATCATTAGAAAAAGTTACAGATCCAACAGAATTAAAAGAAGTTGCACGATTGTTTTTTGAACTATTTAAAGATTTGGCAAAAGAAGCTATTTCAAATGAATAGCTTTTTTATTGCAAAAAAAAGATTTCTTATAAGAAATCTTTTACGCCATTTTTTTTGCTTCTCTAGCTGTAATTAATACAGTTTTACCATTTACTTTTTTCTTTTGTAAATTTGGCTTTTGACGTGATTTAACAGCATTACATGCTTTGCTTCTTAAATTTACAGTTAAAGGTTTCTTTTTTGATATATTTTTAGCCATTTTGCACCTCCAAAATTTCTTTCTATAAAATCTTATCATTAGATATGCGAAAAGTCAAATATTTATTCATAAACGTAGAGTTCATGTTGGGCTCTTGTAACTGCTACATAGTATAAATTTTTTTCATTCTCTGTAAAATAATTGTCTTGCTCTTGATAAACTAAGACTGCGTCAAATTCAAGACCTTTTGCTAAATAAGCGGGTAGAATTACAAATTCTTTAATAAATTCCTCTGTTGTCGCTTCAACGTAAGATAAGCTAAACTCAGTTTTCAATTCTTTATACAATTGGGCTGCGGAAGTGGTGTTTTTAGTAATAATAGCTAATGAATTGTATTTTTCTTTAAGATTTTGTATGTCTTTTTTTAAGAATTTTTTATTTTTTCGAATGATGACAGGTTTGTTATTATTTTTTCTTATTGCACAAACATGATGTAGGTCTAAAATTTTATTGGCAAATTCAATAATTTCTTCACTTGAACGATACGTTTTTGAAAGTTCAATGTACTTTCCAGAGAAAATTTGATTGAGTTCTTCTAACGTTTTGTATTTATAAAAAGGATTAATATTTTGATGAACATCACCTAAAATGGTAAAAGAAGATTTTTTAAATATTTTGGAAAGAATAATGTATTGCAAATAACTGTAATCTTGCGCTTCATCTATCACAACTTGTTCGATGCTATTTTCATAATAAAATCCTTCCATTAGTCCTTTTAAATAAACAAGAATTAAGGCATCATCGTAGGCAATCTTTTTATTATTGTTTAATTTTTCAATTTCTTTTTCTGTTATTTCTTCTTTGAAAAAAGAACTTCTATAAAACGTTTGAAGAATTTTTTTATAATCTTTTTTTATATCTAATGCTTCTAATAAAAGTTTATGATACGTAGCTTTTCTTTTTTTACTTCCATTGTAATTGTTTTCAGAAAATTTAAGAGCCATAGCATCAATTCGCTCAAAAAAAGGTACGCTATTGTAACGTTTGTGAAACAATTCGTTTAATTCTTCTTTTCTATATTCATAAACTTTATTTTCAATAAATCCTTTTTTAAAAGAAATGGTATTTTCTAAATCCTTTACAAATTTTTCTAAATCTTTAATGATTTCATTGCTTTGCTTATAAAGAAATAGACGAGTATTGGTATTTTCTTTTCCATAATGATGGTTTAAAAAGTCGATATACGATTCAACTGTTTTATATTCTTTTATAATTTTGGATAAATAATCATGAAACGTCGTTTGCAATGTATTTTCTTCTCCAAGTTCTGGTAAGACATTAGATATGTATTCTGTAAAAATTTGATTAGGAGAAAATATCAAAATTTTATCTGAGGATAAGTTTTTGATTTTATAAAGAAGAAAGGCAATTCGATGCAAAGCCACACTTGTTTTTCCACTTCCTGCTATTCCTTGTACGATTAGATGCTTGTCTTTTGTATTTCTTATAACGCTATTTTGTTCTTGTTGAATCGTTGTTACAATATTTTTCATTCTATCACTTGATTCGCTTGCTAATACTTCTTGTAAAACTTCGTCGTCAATATTGATAGAACTATCAATAATGCGTAATAATTTTTGATTTTCTATTTTGTATTGTCTTTTTTGATGAAGAATAGATTTTATAATTCCCATAGGTGCCTCGTATTGACAAACTCCTGATTCATAATCATAAAAAATACTACATATAGGGGCACGCCAGTCGTAAATTAAATTATCTAATTTTTCATCTTTCAAATAGGTAAATCCAATGTATATTTTTTGTTGTCTTTTTAATTCATCTTCTAATACAATCGAAGCAAAATAGGGAGAATTTTTAATTCTTATTAATTTTTTGAAGTAATCTCTTCTTCTTAATAATTCCATCGCTTCTTGTTCGTTTGCTGTTCTTACAGAATTTAATTCTTGTTTGTCCATTCCACCTTTGTTTTCCCAAGCGTATTTTCGAAATTCTCGAATTTGCTCAGCGTCTTTAAAAATATCTTTCTCCATTTTAGCAATTTGTAGATTTAAATAGTGTGCTGTTTTTTTTAAATTTTGTTCTTCAAGTTGTTTTTCATTTGAATTCATAATTTTACCTTCTTTCTTTTTAACAAATAAAAAACTCCCGAAAATAATCTTTCGAGCTCAAGGTTGTTCTTTTTGAAAGGTTTTGTAAATAAAAAAGTCCATTTCATTTTATCAATAAAATAAAAAGCTGTCAATTTAAAAATATTTAAGAATTCTTTCTTTATTGTCAAAAAAAACGAAAAAAATTCTCTTTTTATTTCTATAAATTTTTGGGCATGTTATAATTGAATTAACAACAGGAGGGCGAAGAAAAATATGTACATACCACTTAAAGTAACAACCGACTATAGTTTATTAAAAAGTACAATTGTCATAGATGATTTAATTTCTTTTGCCTTGCAATTTAGAATTCCTGCATTAGCTCTTGTCGATGAAAATTTGTATGGTGTAATGGAATTTTATAACAAATGCTTAAAAAATCAAATCAAACCCATAGTTGGGCTTGATTTAGTTATGCAAGATAAACATATTTATTTGTATGCTAAGAATTATAAGGGGTATAAAAATGTATTAAAACTACATACCCTAAAAACCGAAAGAGAACTTAATTTAGTGGATTTAGAATTTTATAAAAAGGATATTCTAGTGGTTATTCCTTACGAATCTCTTTCTTACTATAATGAATTTGAACGCATTTTTGAAGAAATCTATATTGGATATCAAAGTGAATATGAAAAAGTGGAAGCTTTATTAAAGACTAAAAATATTGTCTTTGTAAATGCAATTCGTTCTTTAAAAAAAGAAGATACCGTCTACCTAGACTATTTGGAAATGATTTTAAACGATGAAAAAATAAGCGACTACCAAAAGAAAAATTACGAAAAAAATTACTTTTATGAAAAGATAGGGGAAGACGATAAAAAAACAACTTTTGCTTTTGCTGATAAAATAGATTTAGAAATTCCAAAAAATGAAAATTACATTCCTCTTTTTAATCCAAAGGAGAAAGATTCTTATTCTTACTTAGAGAATTTAACGTATAAAGGTTTAAAAAAACGTTTACATGGAGAAGAAAAAGAAGAATACTTTACAAGACTGAAATATGAACTTAGTGTGATCAAAAATATGGGTTTTGTGGACTATATTTTAATAGTCTATGATTACGTTTTGTTTGCTAAAAAAAATAATGTTTTTGTGGGTCCGGGTCGTGGAAGCGCTGCTGGGTCTTTGGTATGCTATACTTTGGGAATTACAGATATTGATCCTTTACAATACAATTTGTTGTTTGAACGTTTTCTAAATCCAGAACGTGTAACGATGCCCGATATTGATATTGATTTTGAAAACACAAAGCGTAATTTGGTCATTGATTATATAAGAAAACGTTATGGAGAAAAAAAAGTGGCTTCCATTATGACCTTTGCAACTTTAAAAAGTAAATTGGTTTTAAGAGAAATGGCAAGAATCTTAGAGTACACCGATTCTGATTTTGAACGTTTCATCAAAGAAATACAACCCAATTTGAGTCTGCGAGAAAATTTGCAAAATGAAAAAATAAAAAAAATGATAGAAAACAAAAAAGAGTTACAAAAAATATATAAAATTGCTTTAAAATTGGAAGGATTTAAAAAAAATATTTCTACACATGCGGCAGGCGTTGTTATTTCGAAAGTAAATTTGGATGATGTGATTCCTATTATTTGCATGGGTGATACAACTTTAACGGGATTAACCATGGAATATTTAGAAGAACTTGGATTATTAAAAATGGATTTACTGGCTATTAAAAACTTAACTATTATTTCTAATATTTTGGAACTGATTAAAAAGGATACAGGTAAAGTGTTAAACTTAAATCAAATCAATTTAGAAGATAAAGAAGTTTTAAATTGTTTTACTAATGCCGATACGACAGGAATTTTTCAATATGAAAGTAGTGGAATGCGCAGTTTTTTACAAAAACTGAAACCTCAAAAATTTAGTGATTTGGTAGCCAGTATTGCTCTTTATAGACCAGGACCTATGGACAATATAAATACATACATTAAGCGAAAAGAAGGAAGAGAAAAAATAGTGTATCTTGATCCTTCTTTAGAACCTATATTAAAAGAAACGGAAGGAATTATTGTCTATCAAGAACAAGTTATGCAACTATTGGTAAAAGTTGCCAATTACCGTTTTAGTGAAGCAGACCTTATAAGAAGAGCCATGAGCAAAAAGAAAAAAGACGTTATGGAAAAAGAACAAGAAAAGTTTGTAGCGCGTGCTATACAAAATGGTTATGCTAAGAAGATTGCCGAAGAAATATATGCATTGATTTTAAAATTTGCAGGCTATGGCTTTAATAAATCGCACTCGGTATCGTACGCTTTAATTGGTTATCAAATGGCTTATTTAAAAGTAAAATTTCCAATGTATTTTCTTACCAATCTTTTAAATATGAGTGTTGGAAGTGAAGTGAAAACCAAAGAGTATCTTATAGAAGCCAAAAGTCATGGATTAACGCTTGTATCTCCTTCTATAAATAGTAGCAATCTAAATTATACCGTTCAAGATGGTAAACTTTACCTACCACTTTCTATTATAAAAGGATTGAGTACAATCTCTGTTCAAAGTATAATAGAAGAGAGAGAAAAAAAGGGTTACTTTGTCGATTTTGTGGATTTTGTAAAACGTATGTTTAATAAAAATATCAATGAAAGAATTATAGAAATATTAATCAATGCGGGAGTGTTTGAATGCTTTCATAACAAAACCACTTTAAAAGAAAATTTGCCATCCATACTTAATTATGCAGAACTAGCAAGGGATGTGGATGATTCTTTTCTTTTAAAACCCATCTTGAAGCCATGTGAAAATAAAGAACAAGAAAACAAATTGGAATTTGAAAGTTTTGGTTTTTATATTACCAATCATCCAACGAGTATTTATATGGGGGAAGGTATTACTAAACTAAGTGCTATAGAGACATTTTTTGACAAATACATTCGCACGGTGGTATTGATAGAGAGTATAAGAATTACCAAAACCAAAACGGGAGAACAAATGGCATTTTTAGAAGCGAGTGATGAAACGGGTATTAAAACTTTTGTGGTTTTTGCTCGTCAAATACGACTTTTGGATGATGTAAAAGTAAAAGATATTGTTGAAATTCAAGGGAGAGTAACGAAACGATTTGATAAATACCAAATTAATGTAAACAATATGATTAAAAAATAAAGGAGTAAAAAATCATGACAGAAGAATTAAGACGTTTTTTTAATAGTATAAATTTTAAGCCCGATGAAAACGATTTTGAAGGGGCTAGTGTTTTAAAAGTGATTTACTTAAAACAAAAAGATATTTTTGAAGTGTATATCGATTTAAAACACGTATTGCCAATAAAAATAGCCAATGAATTGTTTAAAGCTACTTTAAATAAAATTAATGGAGAAAAAACATGTACCGTGTATTTGAGATACTCTGAAGTTTCGGAAAAAGATTGTCTAATGTATTTAAAAGAGTTTATAGAAGATTTAACAAAAAAACGACCTTCTTTAATCAATTTAAGAGAGGCTCCAGTTACTTTAGAAGACGAAATTTTAACGATTGAAGTCAGTACAAAATTAGAAGAGTTGGAAGTGAAAAAAGAAAGCAAAGGTCTAAAAAGTAAGCTTATGCAATATGGGCTTGGCGAATATGAAATTACCAGTATTTTAAATGAAGAGCTAAATAAAGAAGTGAAAGCGGATATGGAAAAGAATAAAGAAACTTTTGATGTGCCTATTTTTGAGTCTCCAAAAAAAGAGCATAAACCCATTGAAGGAGAAATTACTTCGATTAACAATATCATGGGAGATATGAAAAATATTATCGTCGAAGCATTTGTTTTTGGAATTGATTCAATGGAACATGAAAAAATTAATATCGTCACATTAAAAATAAGTGATAAAACAAACAGTTTGCTTGCAAAAATATTTAAAAAGGATAAGGCTGAATTTAAAAGTACTTTAAAATCTTTTAAAGAAGGGAACTGGTATCGTTTAGAAGGAAAAGTAGAGTTTGACAATTTTAGTAAAGATTTGGTTTTAACCATTCGTCGTTATGAGCCGATTGATTCGAAAGACGAAATTCTTTATGAAGAAACCGATACACCAAGAGTAGAGTTACACACTCATACCATGATGAGTGCAATGGATGGGGTTATTGATGCCAAAACACTTGTTAAGCATGCTATTAAAATTGGTCAAAAAGCGATTGCAGTAACGGATCATAACGCTTGTCAAGCGTTTCCTGATCTTTATCATGCAGTTTGTGATTACAACAAAGGCAAAGAAGAAAGTGAACGTTTTAAAGTTTTGTATGGAGCGGAGATGAACGTGGTTAATAACGACGTTGATATTATATTTAACAACCGTACATACAATTTGTTAGAAGATACTTATGTTGTATTTGATACCGAGACAACAGGATTTTATGCTGGAAGTGACCAAATGATTGAAATTGGTGCCGTAAAGATTCAAAGTGGAAAAATTATTGATCGTTTTGATGAGTTAATAGACCCCCATCGTCCTATTCCTAAAAAGATTACAGAACTTACTTTTATCACAGATGAAATGGTAAGTGGTTGTGATAATGAAGAAAATGTTACCAAACGTTTCTTAGAATGGGCTAGCGACTTTCCTATGGTAGCTCATAACGCTAAGTTTGATATCTCTTTTATGAAAGCGGCTTGTCATAAATATGGTCTTCCTGAATTTAATTATACGGTTTTGGATACCATGAGCATGGCTCGTATGTTGCACCCAGAATGGCCCAATCATAAATTGCAAACCTTAACCAAAAAACTAGATATTCCTTGGGACGAAGAAAAACATCATAGAGCGGATTACGATGCAGAAGGAACAGCACTTGCCTTTCATAAAATGGCTAAGTCTTTGTATGATCAAAATATTAGTACTACAGACGATTTGCTTAATAATATCGATATGGAATCTTTAGTAAAGTTTAGTTTTCCCTTTCATGCCACTTTCCTTGCTAAAAATAGAGTAGGTTTAAAAAACTTGTTTAAAATTATTTCCATTGCCAATACAAAATATTTATACAAAAACGAACAACCTAAAATTCCTAGAAATGAAATTCTAAATTTACGAGAAGGACTTTTAATAGGTTCTGGATGTATTAATGGAGAAGTTTTTGAAAAAGCCAAAGGATTAGAAGACGAAGAACTTGTGAATATGATGAGTTTTTATGATTATATTGAAGTTCAACCAGTTAGTGCATTTTCTCATTTAATAGGGCCAGAGGCAAGATTTAAAACAACAACGCAAGCAGAAGAATACTTAAAGAGAATTATTCGTGTAGCAAAAGAAGCAGGAAAACCTGTTTGTGCAACGGGAGATGTCCATAACTTAAAAAAAGAGGACAAAATATATCGTGAAATTATTGTCAATCAAAAGTTCAACGGAAAACTGCATCCTTTAAAAAGAAAAGGAATGGAAATTCCCAACCAATATTTAAAAACAACGGAAGAAATGCTCGATGATTTTCAATTTTTAGATGATGAAACGAGACGCGAAATTGTTATTTTAAATCCCAATCTTATTGCGTCTAAAATAGAAGAAATTGAAGTTATTATTGATACGCCTAATCCATTTGCACCGAAAATTCCTCATTCGGTTGAAACCATGACAGAACTTGTATATACGAAAGCTCTTGAACTTTATGGAAATCCTCTTCCTTTAAATATAGAAGAACGTCTTGCGAAGGAATTGTATGGGGATGCTTTGATTGAGGCTTGTAAATTGGAAGAAGAGGAGATTACAAAAGCATTTTCTTTGGTTCATAAAATCATTAACGAAGGAAAAGTTGCTGTTAAAGATATGGTAAAGAAGCATTTGGATAGTAGTGAAGGTACAGATGAGGAAAAAGATACGATTGCCTATAAAAAACTAGGTGGTATTATCGGAGCCAACTACGACGTAATTTATTTAATTGCTCAAAAACTTGTAAAACACTCAAATGACGAAGGGTTTTTGGTTGGATCACGTGGAAGTGTTGGTTCTTCTTTTGTCGCTAATATGATGGGAATTACAGAAGTAAATAGTTTGCCTGCTCATTATCGTTGTCCAAAATGTAAAAAAAGTATTTTTGATGATGAAGAAGGGAAATCACTTGGTGTAACGTATTCTTGTGGATTTGATTTACCTGATAAAAAGTGTCCAGAGTGCGGAATGAAGATGCAAAAAGATGGACATGATATTCCCTTTGCGACGTTCTTAGGATTTAATGCTGATAAAGTACCAGATATTGATCTTAATTTTTCTGATTTGAATCAAGCCAGTGCTCATGAATATACAAAAGTTTTGTTTGGAGTGGATAACGTTTATCGTGCAGGAACCATTGGAACCGTTGCTGAAAAAACAGCGTATGGCTATGTAAAAGGCTATTGTGAAGAAAAAGGAATTATCATGCGTAGTATTGAAACAGAGCGTCTAGCCAAAGGATGTACGGGTTGCAAAAGAACAACAGGACAACATCCAGGCGGGATTGTTGTTATTCCTGATTATATGGAAGTTTTTGATTTTACCCCTTTTCAATACCCCGCTGAAGATCCATCCAGTCCTTGGCGAACCACCCATTTTGATTACCATGCGATTGACGCTGATGTTTTAAAATTAGATATTTTGGGTCATACGGATCCAACACAACTCAGAATGATTCAAGATTTAACAGGAGATGATGTGACCAAAGTTCCACTAGATGATAAAGAAACTATGGCACTTTTTACAGGAACTAAGTCTTTAAAAGTAACAAAAGAACAGATCTTATGTGATACGGGAACTCTTGGTGTTCCTGAATTTGGTACTCCATTTACTATTCAGCTTGTTAAAGATGCTAAACCAACTACCTTTGCAGAACTTGTTAAAATCTCTGGTCTTGCTCATGGAACCGATGTTTGGCTTGGTAATGCACAAGAATTGATTCAAAAAAATATATGTCCTTTTAAAGACGTTATCGGATGTCGTGATGATATTATGGTTGAATTAATGAATAAAGGAGTTCCAGCTATTAAAGCGTTTAAGATTATGGAGTTTGTTCGTAAAGGAAAAGCTGGAACAGATCCTGAAACTTGGGCCGGATTTGTGGAAACTTTAAAAGAATACAATATTCCTGATTGGTACATCACTTCTTGCCAAAAAATTCAATACATGTTTCCAAAAGCCCACGCTGCGGCGTATGTTACTAGCGCTTTTCGTATCGCTTGGTACAAAGTTCATAAGCCCCTTGTTTATTATTGCACGTATTTTTCCACTCGCTTTGATGATTTTGATCCAGAAGTGATGGTAAAAGGCTACGACGCGATAAGATCTAAAATGTTGGAATTACAAAGCAAAGGCTACGATGCTACCAATAAAGATGCATCTCTTTTAGAAACTTTGAAACTTGCTTTAGAAGCGACTGCACGTGGAGTAAAGTTTAAGATGATTGATATAAAAAAGAGTGAAGGTAAAAACTTTGTTATGGAGGAGAGTGAAAATGCTCTTATACTGCCATTTGCTAGCTTGGATGGACTTGGAGATGCCGTAGCGACAAAAATCATGGAAGAAAGAAGTGAAAAACAGTTTTATAGTGTAGAAGATTTTAGTAATCGTGGGAAAGTGAATCAATCCACCATTGAGAAAATGCGTACTTTAGGCATTTTTGAAGGTATGCCTGAAACGAGTCAACTTAGTTTGTTTTAAATTGCAAGCTAAGTTTTTTTTAATTTCTATATTTTTTATTTTTCTAATAATAATAAGTATTTTTGTTTTTAATTGATAACATAATTATGGTATAATAAATATTAGAAAATCTAAAAAAGAATATATAGTAGGTAGCGTAAATGATAGAGGAAATAAAACAAATTAAGATTAAAAATCTTAACAATTTATATGAATATAGACAAAAGTTGTATAAAAAACCTATATTAAAAGATTTGTTTCTTGAAGTCACTTTAAGATGCAATGCTAAATGTGAACATTGTGGAAGTAGTTGTGGAGAGAATATCTCAAAAGATGAAGTGAGTGCAGAGGATTTAAAAAAGGCATTGTTAGATATTTCTAAACATTATAATGCGAATGATATACTATTAAATGTAACAGGTGGAGAGCCATTACTTAGACAAGATTTATTTGAAATAATGGGTTATGCTAGTAAACTAGGATTTCGATGGGGGATGACTTCCAATGGTATATTAATAACTGATGAGATATTAGAAAAGATGAATCAAACAAATATGGAATCTATTTCAATCAGTCTTGATGGTTTAAAAGAAACACATGAAAATTTTAGAAAAGTACCAGGATCTTTTGATAAGATCATTAAAAATATAAAAAAATTACAAGGTGTTTCTTCAATAAAAGTTGTTCAAGTTACAACCGTTGCTAATAAAAAAAATCTTAATGAATTAGAGGCTTTATACCAATTAATGAAAGAATTAAATGTTATTTCTTGGAGAGTTATTAATGTTGATCCAATTGGAAGAGCAAAAGAAAATAGTGCTATTTTGCTTGATAAGGATGCGTATAAATATTTATTCCATTTTATAAAAGAAAAAAGAGAAGAAAATATAATGAATGTTGAATATGGTTGCAGTCATTATCTAGATATATTTATGGAAAAAGAGATACGAGATACTTACTTTTATTGCACTACAGGTTTGTATGTTGCTAGTATATTAAGTAATGGAGATATATTTGTTTGTCCTAATGTTATACGTCGATCGGAATTTGTACAAGGAAATATTAAGACAGATAGCTTTACAGAAGTTTGGGAAAATAAATTTAAAATGTTTAGAACTGACGAAAGAACAAAATGTGAAAAATGTAGTAAGTGTTCAAAATGGAAATATTGTCTTGGAGATTCTTTTCATACTTTTGATTTTGATGATAGAAAACCTAATTTTTGTATTAATGAAATATATGATGAAGGGAATTTAGAAGAAATAAAATAAAAAAGCATTAATTTTAGTTTGGAGGGAAATACTATGGCTTTATTTAATAAAAAAGAAAAATATAATATTGAAGTAGAAAAAAACATTCCACAAAAAGTTTATGGAATACCTGATGCTTTGGAAAAAAATGGAAAAGATAAAATCAAAAACTCTATGGAATTTGTAAGAATTGCTATTAATACTAGAGATTCAAATTCTATTTTAATGTTAAGTCATTTTACAAGCCCAGAAAAATATGATTTACTAGTAGTTGATCTTAATAATTTAGAAGGTAAATCTATATCAGAAATATCTATATGCATTTCAGAAGAGTATTATAAAAAATTTTTAAGCAAACTTTATAATATAACAAAAAATTGGAAAATTTCTTATTCAGGAAATAAAGAAATTGTATGGAGTTTAAAATTAGATATAGATTCGAATAAAGAGTTTCTATCAGGAAATGGAGAAATTCCAAATAATTGGAACGATTTAGTTGAGTTGATATTAGAATATGAAACAATATTTAATAATCAAAAAAAGAAGGAATTTGAATAACTGAATTCACGAAAGATGATCAGTCAAGCTTAACAGAACCAGTCAATTTAAAATTAAGGTATTATGTTTTCAAACTTTATAAAATATTGAATACAAAGTATGGGCTTATTAAGAAATCAGCCACAAAAAGCCGAAAGAATTATTAAAAATGGTTTTGCAAATAAAATTTTGTTCTTTTTAAAATAAGTATAATAATTATTTTTTAATATATGAACCTTGTTTTTTGTTTAAAACAAGGTTCATTACATTGAAAAAATGAAAGAATAAAGAATTGTTTTTGTACATAGCAAAAACTAAAAAAATATAAAAATAGTAAATTACATGATATAATTATCTATAATAAGTTATATTAAAAATAGAAAGGACAACTTTATGGGCAGTGAAAATAGCAAAAAAATTATTAATAATGAATTTGATTATTCTAATTGTTTACCAACAATTGAATGTGTTACCTATTTAATTCAATATATTTTTAATGTTTATGATAATTTTTTAAAGCTTCAAACTGAAGATGAAGAAAAAAATAAACCGCTTAAAGTTGAATACAAAGAATGGAAATACAAAAAAAGTTATGGAGAAAAATTTGAAGTGTATATAAGAGAAAAAACTTATAATAATATTATTTGTAAAGATTTCGTATCTTTTCAAAGTGCCGTTAATGAGGGTAATCTGAAAAATGTATTAGGATTAACAATTCGTTTAAATCTTGATTATAAAAGAGGAACTGGGGAAAATCTTGATGAATATGAAAACTCTTTTTATATTTCATTTGAGCCAAATAACGTTATTTTTGCGAGAAAGTCTAATCATATTGAAGAGGATATAAATCAAATAGAAACAAATATTAAAACAATTTTAGAAAAATTTCCAACTATTAATACTATATTTTGTACAAAGTAAAGAAAGGAGTCAATTAAAATGTATGGAAATACAATAAAAGTTGCAAATAAGATTCTTACTGATAAAGATTTAGAAGAAATATTTTTTAAAATTTATGAAGAGATGAAAATGTGCCAAACTCAATGCAAAAACGAAACGATGCAAAATGAAAGATATGAAAGAGAATATCAAAAATGGACAGTAAAAGATTATAAAGGCTATTTTAAAGTAGATGTAAATTTTTATGATGATACTAATATTTCTTTTGACAATTTTCATAATTTTATGAGTATATTTAATAGCCGTTTGCATGAAATAAAAAATTTTTATTTAAGATATTCGGCTAATTATTATAGAAAACTTGAAGGGCAACAAGAAACTTATATTTTACAAAATATCAATTTGGATGTTTATGAAGATAAAATGCATGTTGATGTTAACTTAAATAGTGAGGATAAAATAATGAATCAAATATATGATATGATTAAACAAAAGATTTTATCTGCTCCTGAAAAATATGATAAAGTAATTAAAAAGAAATCTTCGATTATTAATAAAGTAAGTTTTGCTATTGGAGCCATTCCGACTATTATTGTTTTAACTTTATTAATTTTTGTACCTACGATTAGACAAATTTATGCAATGACATTCGTTTTGTATCCACTTGCTTGTTTATTATTATCGTTTGTTATAGGAAATACTTTTTGCAGTGGAAAATTTAATAAGTTATATAAAAATATAGTTCCCAAACAAAAATATGTAGGATATGATTCCAAAAATAATAAAAGCATTTATAAAGACGATATAGATAGTTATATTGAAACAAGTGAAATTTTAATTGGAAAAAATATAGATAATTTAAAGAATAGAAATGAAATAAAAATATTAGAAGAAAAATATAGTAAATATCTTCCAATTGAAATATTAGTAATTCTGATTTTATCTTTTTTGGTAGTTTTAATTGGAAGAATAATATAGTTGAAATTTTAAGAAGTGAATTTTTTGAAGAAAAATTGATGAGTGATGAGGAAATAGAATAAAATAAAAAAGTTGATCTAGAAATGGACTTCTTTTTTTGAAAAAGAGTTCGGGGGGGGGGGTATAATAAAGATAATAGAAAATGAAAGAGAAAAAAATAAAAAAAGAAGTGATACTTTCTATAAGTATA